>DASTQB010000294.1:0-52170 GCA_035761985.1 Pyrinomonadaceae bacterium | reverse complement strand
CACCGTCGCAGATCCGGCTTTACCCGGTGGGAAGCGCTTCTGTCTCGCGATTCTCAATGCGTTCGCATCGCCACCCGATGCCTGCGTCACACGTCCTGATTCGTCGTAAGTAACCGTAACCACAACGCGCTTTGCTCCCGGCTTCGCAGTTTCTGTCGCCGGAGTTGATGCAACACTCTCGGGGTTCTCACCAGCCCTGGCAGCCTCGCGAGCTTTTCTTTCCTTTTCACGCTGGCGCCTGGCCGCGGCCGCGGGATCTTCTACGGGCGCTGCTGCTTCAGGAGTTGTTGTTTGTGGTTGCTCGGGAGTCGCAGGCTGAGTGTTTTCCGGAGCTGGAGCCTGGCTCACGTTCTCCGTCACCGGCGCGGGTGCTTTCTTGCTGCTGTACCAACCCGCCGGCACTCCAATCACCGCCACACTTCCCAGAACAGCCACTGCAATCGCACCGATGAAGATCGGCTTGCGACGATTCACCTGCTCTTTTCCAAAAGCAAGAAACGCCGGCGAAAACGATTTCTCGACCTCTGATTCTGAACTCGTCTCTACTCGAGCATTCGCGAGCTCATCGGGTTCAGCTACGTAGTCAGGCGGAAACGCGACTCCCGGCGCGATGTTCTCGTCCAGTCGTCGCAGTCCTTCGAGCACCACCTGCGTCCATGGTTGATTGATCGTGCGGCTGCTCGCTTCAACATCAACACTGAATTCAAACTGCGCGTTCGGCAGTGTCAGCGCGTAGTACACGGCTTCGATTCCATGCAGCACGCCGATGCGCGCGTCAACCACTGAGCCCGACTGCAAGTAGAAGTAGCCCGCACCCTGCGGGTACAAAACTTTGAGCCGTCCGCTCTTTCGTTGATTACAGAAAAACTCTATCAGCTCGGAAAGTGAAAGGTCGCTGAGGTGTCCGGTCAATGCCATGAGAACTTGTCCCTTCTACGAGAAACAACAGGTTGGAAAAGAGGGAGAGAAATGGCGCACCCCGTTCGGGCGGCGCGCCAACAAAAAGGCGGGTTACGGGGCCAACGCAAATTTGTAATTGATCGTGCCGGACACCTTGACAGGCTGACCGGAAAGCTTCGTGGGAGAAAATCTCGCTTTAAGCGCGGCTTGCACCGCTGGTTCACGCAGGATCGCTGGACCACTCGTCGCCGTAGCTGAAACCACTTTACCCGTTTCGTCGAGCACCACTTCAACCGTCACCGTTCCCGCAGTCCTCATCCGTCTTGCTGCATCGGGATAAGCCGGCTGCGGCAAACTCATCGCAGTGCCGTTGAGCACACCACCCGAGATGGGTTTGAGGATCGGCTTTGGTCCAGGGCTCGGCGGCGGTTCGTCAATACTCACGACCGGAACTGCCGAGGGCTGATTCATAGTCGTGACTTTGATATCAACTGGACCAGTGGCGAGTTTAGTCGCCGTCGCGGACGCTGTCGGTAAGTCGGGCGCAGTCGGAGTTTCGCCTTTCTTGTTGGTCTTGTTTCGCGGGTCGGTCCGTGTTTCGGTTACTGGTTTGTTTACCGGGGCTGCGGCCACAGGAGCGGGCGCAACGGGTTGTGGCGTCGCCGTGGGTGCTGCGCCAGGTGTGACCATCTTCACCATGTTCTCATCGAGGTAATACATGATTGAGCGATAGGTCACTTCGGTCGGCTCGAAAGTGATGCCGCGAGAATCGACCACGGCAACCGACGTCGTCATCTTGTTCCAGTTGCCGAGAAAGTCGAACTCATACTTGTAGATTTCCTTGCTCAGCAGCGTTCCATCGGCGTTGAGCATGGTCATCTCGCTGATATTTCCCTTTTCGTCGTACTTGTAGACTTCCTTACCGGTCAGCGTGGCGCCGGCGATCGGGAAATACTGGTTTTCGATTTTGTTGCCCTTGATGTCGTAAGCAGCGACTTCGACGAGGACGTGTTTGCCTTCGGCCTGGCGGCCGTCTGCGTTGATGAGCTTGGCAACTTCGGTCCGGACCCGTCGAACAGGACCGACTAGACCATCGCGGGATCGGTCACTTTCGACGGGCGCTGCGGCTGGGGCTGCTTTTGCCGTCAGTGGCGTTTGAGCACTCGCGGAGACGCTCAAAACCACCAGGCAAAGCGTGAGCAACCATAATCTTGTCTGCATTCTAGGCATTGTTGTCTCCATAATTGGCTGAGGCAGGTCAGCATTGGAAAGATTAGTGAGGCGGGCGGGTCCCACGGCCCAACCCATACTAACTAAGTTAAACGGCGTTTGTCTATAGGGATTTACGGCGCCGCGAGAGCGGGCGAGCAATATAGGACCTATAGGACCTATAAGACCTATTTACGTGGCGAGAGCTGGTCAATAAGGGTTTGCGCGGCGGGAGAGCGGGCGAGCAATATAGGTCCTATAGGTCTTATAGGTCCTATACGTCCTATTTACGTGCCGAAGAGCTGGTCAAACGGGATTTGCGCGCCGGGAGCAATATAGGTCCTATAGGTCTTATAGGTCCTATACGTCCTATTTACGTCGCGAAGAGCTGGTCGGTGCGGCTGGCGGCGATCAGTTCGTGGGCGGCCTTGTAGACTTCTGATACAGGAATCTGCGTGATCGCGGGCCCGCAGATCGGCCGGTGCTGGTCTCCAACCGGCGTATAACTGTGCAGATCCGGGCGGTCCAGAATCACAACCACCGGCGTCCCAACGGCGGCGGCGGTATGCGCCGGGCCCGTATCATTCGAGACAAAAAGCGTCAGCCGGGCCTGGGCCGACAGTAGCTGCGGAATCGTCAGGCGGTCGAAGAAGATCGTCCCGGCCGGAAACAGCGGCCGCATCCGCGGCACCATCTCCCGTTCTTCCGGTCCCGCAAAAACGATGATCCGCACACGGTCGTTTCGCGCCAGGTGATCTGCAAGCTCAGCGAAGTTCTCGAGAGGCCACAGCCGTCCAACGTGCCCGGCGCCGGGAAACAGCCCCACGAGGAGTTCGCCCGACTGCGCCTTCTCCTTCTTCAACATCGCATCGACTGCAAAATCCGCGGCCGCGTTCGTCTTCAACTGCGGAGTCCTTACCGGATTCTCGACACCCAGCGGTTTGAGTAACTCAAGATAACGATCGACGAGGTGAGACTTCGTGTTCTCCCTCGCCGGTTGCGGTTTGAAGTTGCCAAGGAAGTCGAGCGAACGGTTCGTGCGACGGGAGTAAAGCCGTTGTGGCGCGCCGGAAAGATACCCGAGCAGGTTTGTCTCGTAATAACTGTGCAGGTCGATGACGAAATCGTACTTCGCCCGGCGGACCTGCGCGACAAGCTTCGCGATCCGCGCAATCGAAATCAGCGTTGGACCATCGCGAAGTGCAACGCGATCAACCGGCAGAGTTTCGTCTGCATAACCCGAGAGCACGATCAGCTCTTCACCAGGCTTCCCTACTGCGACTGTTATTCGCGCATGCGGAAAGCGCGCGCGGATCGCTCGCAGCGCCGGCAAACTCATCACGACATCGCCGAGCTGACCAAAATCGATGACGAGTATGTTCCGCGGATCGAACACAGATCAGATCTCCCGCAAGTCTCTGCCCGTCATCTCTAAAGGCTTCTCCTCGCCGATAAGAGCGAGCAGTGTCGGTGCAACATCCTCAAGCGCCCCGCCGCCTCTCAGCTTCATCCCGATCGACTCTTCATCGATCAAATGAAACGGCACCGGATTCGTGGTGTGCGCCGTGTGCGGACCGCCCGTGATCGGATCGATCATCTGTTCGGCGTTGCCATGATCGGCGGTGATCAGCGTGATTCCGCGTGCTTCACGGATCCGTTTGGTGATCCAGCCGAGACACGAATCGACGTACTGGCACGCTTCGATCGTCTTGTCTAGTTTTCCCGTGTGGCCCACCATGTCAGGATTCGCAAAGTTGATGACAAAGACGTCCGTATCACCTTCGTCGATGCCGCGGAGCACTTTATCAGTCACTTTAAACGCCGACATTTCGGGTTCGAGATCGTACGTCGCGATCTTCGGCGACGGTACGAGCAGACGCCGTTCGCACGGATACTCTTTTTCAACTCCGCCATTGAAGAAGTAAGTGACATGCGCATACTTCTCCGTCTCCGCAAGCCTGTAATTCTGAACGCGAGACTGTCCCCAAACTTCCGCGAGCACGTTTTGATGATGACGCGGCGGAAACGCTACCGGCAGATTGAAACTGTTGTCGTACATCGTGAAGCAGACGTACTCAACGCGCGGCCGGTCCGAAACCGGAAACTCATTAAAACCTTCAACCGCCAGCGCCCGCGTTAACTGTCGCGCACGATCAGGACGGAAGTTAAAGAAGATCACCGAGTCGCCGTCTTTGATCGTCGCGATTGGGCTACCGTCCTGTCGTACGATCGAAACGGGCTCAACAAACTCATCCGTCACACCACGCGCGTACGACTCGTTGATCGCTGCAATCGGATCAGTCGCTCGAAACCCGATTGCTTTAACGAGCAGGTCGTAAGCGCGCTGCGTTCGCTCCCAGCGCTTGTCGCGGTCCATCGCGTAGTAACGACCGATGAGGTTTGCTATCTCACCGCACCCGATTTCCGCGATCTTTCGCTGAAGCGACGCAACGTACTGCACGCCGGAAGTTGGTGGAGTGTCGCGGCCGTCGAGAAAGCAATGGATGAAAACTTTGTCGAGGCCGTGCTGTTTTGCCATCTGGAGCAGCGCGTAAAGATGCGTGAGGGACGAATGAACCTGCCCGTCAGAGATGAGCCCCATCAGGTGAAGTGCTCGATCCGGGTGCCGCGCTTTTTCCATCGCGTTCGAGAGCACGACGTTGCGAAAAAATTCGCCCGTCTCGATCTCATGATCAACAAGCGACACGTCCATACGAATCACGCGACCTGAGCCGATGTTGAGATGTCCGACTTCCGAATTTCCCATCACGCCGGCAGGCAAACCGACGCGCGAGCCATGCGCTTCGAGCAACGTGCTCGGATACTTCTCGCAAAGCTCGTCATAGAAAGGTGTCGCAGCGAGCGCGATCGCGTTGCCTTCGCGCGAAAGCGAATGTCCCCAGCCGTCGATTACGATGAGTGCCAGCGGTCCCCGTTTTTTAGTCATACCTTTTGATCACAGTTACACGGATTGATGAAACGCTTTGCGGCCGGGAAAGCGCGCGGCGCCGCGCAGATCTTCTTCGATGCGCAGGAGTTGGTTGTATTTCGCAGTGCGATCCGTGCGCGACAGCGATCCCGTTTTGATCTGGCCCGCGTTGGTAGCAACGGCAAGATCCGCAATGAAAGGATCCTCTGTTTCACCCGAACGGTGCGAGATGATCGTCGTGCGTCGATTTCTTTGCGCGAGCTCGATGCAGTCGAGTGTTTCAGTCAGCGTGCCGATCTGGTTGACTTTGATCAGGATCGAGTTTGCCACTCCGAGATCGATTCCCTTTTGCAGAAAGGTCGTGTTCGTAACGAACAGATCGTCGCCGACGAGCTGTACGCGAGCGCCGATTTCGTCGGTGAGCAGTTTCCAACCGGTCCAATCGTTCTCCGCCATTCCGTCTTCGATCGAGATGATCGGATACTGATCGCACCAGCTCTTCCAGTAAGCAACCATCTCCTCGCTGGTCAGCTCTCGCTTGTCGCTCTTTTTGAAAACGTAATGATTGCCGTCGTAAAACTCACTCGCCGCCGGATCGAGTGCAAGCAAACAATCGTTGCCGGGCGAGTAGCCCGCCTTCGTGATCGACTCGAGAATCGTTTCGACTGCCTCTTCATTCGATCTCAGGTTTGGCGCGAACCCGCCTTCATCGCCGACACTCGTTGCGTAGCCTTTGCTCTTCAGCACTGCCTTGAGTTGATGAAAAATCTCGGCGCCGGTTCGTAGCGCCTCACGAAAGTTTGCAGCGCCTGTGGGCACAACCATGAACTCCTGGAAGTCGACGTTGTTATCGGCGTGAGCACCGCCGTTGAGGATGTTCATCATCGGCACCGGCAACGTCCGCGCATTTGGACCACCGAGATACCGGTAAAGCGGTAACTCCAACTGCGCGGCTGCGGCGCGCGCGGTTGCCATCGACACCGCGAGCAGTGCGTTTGCACCGAGCTTTGACTTGGTTGGCGTGCCGTCGAGCTCAATCAACGCTCGATCGATCTCGGCCTGATCGAGCGCGTCGAATCCCTGCAACGCGGGAGCAATAACGTCGTTGATGTTTGTAACTGCGTTCAGAACACCCTTGCCGCCGTAGCGCTGCTTGTCGCCGTCGCGAAGCTCGACTGCTTCGTTTTCTCCGGTTGAAGCGCCTGAGGGCACCGCTGCTCGTCCGATTTCACCGTCGGCGAGAATCACTTCCGCTTCGACCGTCGGATTACCGCGCGAATCCAGTATTTCACGTGCCAGAACCTGCTCGATCCAGCTCATTCTTTAGTTCCCCTTCTCCGTCAGTATGAACAATTTCCAGTTTCACGCGCATCACGCGACGTTTCTCAACACGTTCGATTTTGAAAACGAGGCCGTCGTGTTGCACCACTTCTCCAGGCTTCAACACGTGACCGGCTCGGGTCATTAGAAAACCACCGATGGTCGTGTAAGCCTCTGATTCAGGTACTGATAACTTCAAACGCCGGTTCAGATCGCGAACCGCCAAGCCTCCGTCCAACACGTAAGTGCTTTTATCAATCTCCGTGATCTGCTCGTTCACTTCTTCGTCGTGCTCGTCGGAAATCTCGCCGACGATCTCTTCGAGCAAGTCTTCGAGCGTGATGATTCCCTCGAGCCCGCCGTGTTCGTCGACCACAAAACCGAAGTGCATCTTCGCGATCTGCATTTGTCGCAGCACGTGTTCGAGGCGTGCAGTATCCACGACGTACATCGGCGGCTGCAAAACATCCTCGAGCTTGAACTTCTCCGGATACAGCAAGTATGGCATCACGTCTTTGCTGTGAATAAACCCGATGACGTCGTCGAGCGATTCTTTGTAGACGGGCAGACGCGAGTAGCGATGCTGGTCAAACGCTTTTGTGATCTCTTTGAGATCGGTCGTGTAGGGCATCGCGGCCATTTCGGTGCGTGGCACCATTGCCTCGCGCACGAGTGTGTCTGAAAACTCAAACACACGATGGATCAAGCGTCGCTCTTCGGCGCGCAGGTGACCGCTTTCACGAGAGATGTCGACGAGACGTCGCAGCTCTTCTTCAGTGTAAGTGGATGCGTGTTCGGCAGTGGCTTTGATGCCAAGAAGTTTGACTGTACGCACACTGGCCCAGTCGAGTGCGCGAATCGGCAAACTGAAGATGCGATAGAAGAGTTGTAAAGGAAGTGCGACAGCCAGCGCGACTCTTTCAGCAACTGCGAGGCCCATCAACTTCGGCGCCTGTTCGCCGATGACGATGTGCAACGCGGTGATGATCGAGAACCCGATGGCGAAAGCGACGCCATGCCGCCAGGGATCTGAGAGTCCTGAGAGTGGTCCTTCAAGTAAACGCGCGATCGCAGGTTCGCCGATCCAGCCCAGAGCGAGCGAGGCGAGAGTGATGCCCAACTGGCACGCCGAGAGATAAGCGTTGAGATTATGAAGAAGTCCCATCAGGCGCCTGGCGGAACGGCTGCCGGAGGCGACGAGCGTTTCGATACGCGAGACGCGCACGCCGACGAGCGCAAACTCCGCGGCAACGAAGAAGCCGTTTGCGAGGACAAGCAGAAAAACAGCCACTAGCTTGGCGATGATTGTGCCGGCACTCATGTGGGGTGGAAATCATAGCACGGAGAGGGTGCGACAGAGATCTCACGGATAGCACGGATCAGTGAGCTGATCCGTGCTAATCAGTGAAGAAACGGTCGATTGCGGGGCTTTCAGTGTCCGAGTGTCGCTCCCGCAGCGCGGGCGCGAGCTGGACGCCGGTCGTGCTTGCTGTGGGCGCGAGCGAGTGCCTGGTCAACACGTGGTTCGATGTTGCACTCGGGCTGGCGACAAACCGCAGCCAATTCCGACACTACAAGATACCGAGAACGTTCGAGCATCCGTTGTTCGCGAAAAGAGAGAGGCTTGAGGTTGCTCAAATACGTTAAGTGCTTGAGTACGTAGGCAACTTCAAAGATGTTGCCGGTACGCATTTTTTCTGAGAATTCCTTAAAGCGATCCTTCCAATCATTAGCGGGGGAAGAAAAATCATCTGCTAGAGCTTTGAAAAGCATCTCACACTCGCCCGAAGAGATTGGGGCTCGCAGGCCAACTTCTGAAGCATTGGATACGGGAACTAAGACCAGGGAGTTATTAGCAGCAAGACGAAGCGTGTAGAAAGGTAAGAGGTTACTTCCGATTTGCTTCTGTTCTATTTGCTCGATGGTCCCGATTCCATGATTCGGGTAAACGACTTTCTGGCCGACTTTGAAGCCCACCATGCACCTCCATCGATGTTGAAAATATCAGACTGCGCCGCACGCGCGGGTCTTGGGGAATTTCCGAGGACGCTGTTGCGTCGAAGCCCTGTTTGGTAAGTGTATGAAGTCTAGCAAGCTATCTTGCGAAAGGTCAAGGTTGGGAGAGTCCTTCGGAAAGGTCAAGGTTGCGAGGGTTTTTGCTCCGGAGGAGCAACATCTCTATAGCCCTTGTTACGCGCACTTATCTCGCTCCGTAGGTGCGACATGTTCCGTCCTAAAGAAACCTGGCGCTCCTACGGAGCGCGATCGATCACGCATTCGGCGGCTATAAACATTTCGTCCCTCCGGGACGAAGAATCGGCGGCTATAAACATTTCGTCCCCCGGGACGAAGAATAGCGGTTATAAACATTTCGTCCCTCCGGGACGAAGAATAGGTCTCGTTCAGAACGAAGAATAGGTCTTATAGATCCTATTGCTTCAATTCGTAATCGGCGAGGTTCTGGCAGGGCTTTAATTCGATCTCGAGCTTCTGCGCCTCGGCGGTCTTTCGAAGTTTCGCGCGTGCAGTCGCGGCTTCGGGTTGGCGCAGCTTTGTTAACGTCGAGGTCTTATCATCAGCGGGCGCCTGTACGATCCAGTACTTACCCGGCGGCAGATTGTTTAGCACAAATATGCCATCCGTTCCGATCTCGCCAACAAAGAACCGCAAAACGTCGTCAGCTTTCGTGGTCTCTGCCGGAACGAGATAAACAAACGCGCTCGACGGCATCTCAGCCGCAACTAAACGTCCACGAATCGACGCTGCTCCTTCAGCAAGCGTGATCGTGACATTCGTAAGTTGCTCACCACGCTTCACCGTGGTCCAAACACCAGCGATGTCGGTTTTTGAAGGTCTTGCAGTTCCGGCTGGCGTTGAGGCGATCGTCACCGATTGCAGGTACCAGTAACGCGCAAAAAAACGCGGCTCAAATTGATAACGTCCGGGACTCACGTTACGCAGTGTGAACTCCCCTTTCGCTTCCGGCGTTGCCGCGCCGCCAAACAGTCGCACAAACGGAGAGTTTTCCTTCTCCGCGTCCTTTTGATGCCGCCTGCTATGAACAACTGTCTCCGCAAGCAACGGCGGACGTTTACCCGCACACTCCGGAAGTTTCGACGCTTCAAGCACCAACCGGCCGCTGATAGTCGCAAGTGGTTTAGGAATTAGCTCGATGCCGCTGACGCTTGCGCCTTTCACAATCACCCGTCTGGGTTCGGACGTCGATACGAGTGCATTCATCGAACCTGGACTCATCGCCGCTTCCTGCGCAATGAGATCGTATTCGCCGTCGGCGACACCATGAAATGCGAAGCCTCTGCCTCCGGGTGGTTGAAACGTGTTTGCGATAGACATGACGCTGCTGCCGGCCGGCAGCATCATGATTTGCGATCCGTTGGGCCCGCTCACTTTCACAGTACCGCTCACCGAGTATCCTGGCTCTCCTCGATAGCGAATGTCGGCAGTAGTTTCTTCACCACCTCTTACGCTCACCTCCGCCGCATTGTCGCGCGTTGCGGAAGGCGAATACGTCGGCACATCGGATTCGTAAGGATTGAATTGGAACGACTGGCCAATGCCAAAGCCGCCGGCACTGACAACATACGTTCCGGGAGCAAACCCATACATTCGATATACGCCGCGATCGTCCGTTATTTGCTCTGACATTGCCATCGTGAACAGGTTCGGCGTCATGCCTTTCGAGTTGCGAACCATGATCGCGCGCACACGAACAGCGACGATCGGTTCCCCGGCCGCGTTAGAGACGGTTCCAGTGATCACGCCACCGCGCACGAGTTCGAGTCGCACCGAATCGCCGATGCGGTAATACGTCGGTGGCAGAGTCGGATCTGAACTAATCGACATGTATGCAGGCGCGCTGGCCGCCACCGTGTAAAGCGTGGGCTCCAAACCGCTGACACTAAAATTACCCTCCGAGTCGGTGACTGTCGTGCGACCGCCAACACCCGAATTGACTGCGCGTACAAACGCGGATGCGCCAGCCATCGGCTGCCCGGATTCATTGACCACTTTTCCACTGATCGTTCCGGTAGTCGGTTCACTCGTACTCGGCGTGGAAGATTGCCCATGGGCCACAACGCACAACGACAGCAACAGAATCAGGGATGCAGCTTTACTCATTTTGGTGTCGCTCCCATATCGATCGTGACCACCACGTCATTGATAATGCCGTCCAGCAGAGTTACGGTCTGTTTCACCGTTCGCGCCTGGCCCGGTGTTCCCATATTTACAGACACGATCAGTTCGTACGAGCCTGCCGGAAGTCCTTCGAGAATGAAGTGCCCACGCGCATCCACCTGGGGTGGCGGCATCATCGAGATACCCATGCTCTCACCGGGCCTTGCGAGCCGCGCTGAGATGCGGCCTTCCGGAGGCAGTGATCCATTCTCTATTTTGACTACGCCGCGGAGCGTCGAGTTCCCGTAAGCTATTACGACGCGAACACCGGAGATTTGCTCGCCTTCCTTCACTTCAACACGCTGCTGCATCGCGATTCCGTCGCGCTCGATACGAGAGATCATGAAACCTTTCGTAGCCATCGGGTTTCCCATGGCAGCGGTAAGAAAGATGTTTACTGTCCCTGACGCCAAACCTCCCAGACGAAAGCTTCCATCCGGGCCGATTGGCGAAGAGGACGACTGTCCGAATCCGCCTGAACCGGAACTCATGACAAACGCCCGCAACTGCATCTCCTGAAGTTTTTTCCATGCAGTTTTGTCTTCGCTTTCGAGTACGACGACACCGCTGAGGCTCGCACCTTTCGTAAGTCGAACAATTATCCCGCTCACGTCCTGGTCGACGACGTCGAAATTGCTCTGCTCGGCTCGCATATCAGGAACCGGGTTTTGCGATGACGCCTGAAACACGTAGACGGCATACTTTCCGGGAATCAATCCTTCGAGTATGAAATCTCCCTGAGCATTCGTCGTCACTAAGGTAGGTACCATCTCAACTCGCTGGCCCGCTGCTACGCGTTGAACTCCGAGTCGGAGGTTCGGCACCGGCACGTTCTTTTCTGAATCTATGACTCGACCGCTGGCCATAAACGTCGTTTGCGCACGTCCGAGCGCGATGTCTACGTTAGCAGTCTCACTTCCTTCGCTGACTTCGATCACCTTTGCCTTCGGGTATTCAGCAACGTCAGGATGGAAGACTTGTTTGTATGTCGTGCGCGTGAGAGCGAAGGAGCCCACGTTGGCATCGTCGCCTTTTCCCGCCGCGACTTTGTAACGCCCGGCGACAAGCCCGTACATCCGGTAGACGCCACGGTCGTCTGTTACAACAACGTTCGGCAGATACACAGGACGCAGCGGCCCCCGGCCCTGCTGCGGGTCAGGAACTTCGGCGGGAAACAGCTGGACCTGTTGCATGATCAGTGGACGGCCGTCAGCGTCAGTCACCTTACCCGTGATCACTCCGCCACGAACGAGCGAGAAGTTGATATCGTCAACTTCCTCGTCATCGTTGACGATTACCACCTTACTTCTCTGGCTGTTGTTGTCGGTGACGACAAACGCGGGAGCTGATGCGTACACTTCATAAGCGCCGGCACGCAGGTTAGGAATTCGGTAAAAGCCGTCGTGGTCCGTAACGACTTTTGAATACTGCTCGAACGAATCGTTGGAGTTTTTACGCAGGCCGATGGCCACTCCAGCCGCGCCTTTGTCTTTGATTGTTACCCGTCCGGAGATTGAGCCTCTGGGCGCTTTCGTGGTCTGACTGGTCGTTGTTTGTGCAGAAACGTTGACTGCCAGAGTCAGAATTGTGAACAGGAACGCGGGTACGTAACGCGCGGAGAAACTCATACCGGTTTACTCCTTCTGGTTAGCTGAGGATTCGCGGCTCGCATCATAGTTCTTCCTGTTGTCAGCTTCAAGATTCTACTGCTAGGATCGCGCGACATGGCTCATCTGAAAATTACCGATGCAAGCGGGCGGCAGTGGCAGTTTAGCTTTACGCCGAAAGCCGCTTGCACAATCGGACGCGCACCCGACAATGCGGTCGTGCTTGATGATCCTCGTGCTTCGCGTTATCACGCTCACATCAATCACACAGAAAACGGCACGTTCACGATCGTCGATGGAGCTGTGATCAATGGTCAGCTTCGACGTAGTGCAAACAAAGTTTTCATAAACGGTGAGCCGCGATTTGAATATCAACTGAAGAATGGCGATCGCATCACGATTGGCGCCAGCACTTTGCGTTTCGAGCAACCGGCTGAGGAACGGACCACCGACGTTCGTTACGACGACAAACCCCTCGGCCATACGCAGTTGCTGATCTCAGCGAACGACGTGATGTCGACAGTGCTGCGGTCCAAAGATGAAGTTTCACCGCAGCGTGACAAAGTGCTGGAAGCGTTGCAGCGTAAGGCAAACATTCTGAGCGCGCTTTTCGAGATGAGTAAGACGCTGGGCTCGGTGTTTGATCTAAATGCGATTTTCGAGAAAGCGACGGACGTCATCTTTAGATCGACGCCGGCCGACCGCGTGGTCGCACTTCTCGCCGAACAGGACGCCCCCGAAGATGCGAACCTGACGCCGATCGCCATGCGTGCACGCGACAACAAACTCGAAGCCCACGCCCGCAGGCTGTCGATCGGACGCACGATCACGCGCAAGGTCATGAAAGACCGTGTGGCACTATTGTCACAGGACGCCGCCTCGGACGAACAATTTGCGGGCGTTGACTCCATAGTTTCGCAAGGAGTTCGATCAACAATATGTGCGCCGCTGGTGGCTGAGTCGCGGGTTCACGGGGCACTTTACGCCGATCGCCTCGATCCTTTTGCCGCGTTTAAGCCCGACGATCTCGAACTGATCAGCGCGGTGGCGGCCCAAACGGCGATTGCCGTCGAGAATGCACGCGCCCACGAGCGGCTCGCACGCGAGGAAGTCGCACGCGCCAACTACAGCCGGTTTTTACCCGAGTATGTAGTAAAGCAGATGCTGGAAAATCCCGACTCCTTCAAACTTGGCGGGGTCAGCCAGACAATCACGATTTTGTTCGCAGACATCCGGGGGTTCACGCGGATTTCAGAGCACGCGCCGCCGGAGAAGATAGTCGGTTTGCTCAACCGGTACTTCTCGGCGATGACTGACATCATCTTCGCGCACGGCGGAACGCTCGATAAGTACCTGGGCGACGGATTGATGGCTCTATTTGGGGCGCCCACCGCAACGCCCGATGATGCATCAAATGCTTTGAACGCCGCGGTGGCGATGCAACGGCGCCTGCTGGGAATCAATCGAGAGCTGCGGGATGAGGGTTTCCCGGAGATTGGTGTGGGGATGGGCCTGCACACAGGTGAGGCCATCATCGGTTACATCGGCTCCGATCGACGTTCAGAATACACGGCCATCGGCGACACAGTTAACACCTCGTCACGGCTGGAATCGAACGCGCGCGGCGGTGAGATCCTGATCAGTGATGCAACCGCGAAGGCCGCGCATAGTCGCTACAAGTTGAAGCCGCGCGAACCGATCACGGTCAAGAACCGGCAGCAGCCTGTGAATCTGTGGGAAGTGGATTGGCAGCGGGCGAGCGGATCGTTTTAGCCCGTTTGGCGAGCCTTTAATAGGTCCTATAAGACCTATTGGTCCAATAGGACCTATATATCTTTCGAGCGGGTCGTTTTAGGGCCGTTTCCATAGGTCCTATAAGGCCTATTGGTCCAATAGGACCTATTCTTTCTTTTTCTTTATGTCTTTCATCGGTAAAACCAAAGCGTTTTTCGGCTTGAACGCCCTGAAGGATCTGGTTTCGGATTCGATGGCCATCGACATGGGTTCGGCGAGCACGATCATCGCCGTGCGTGGTCGCGGCATTGTCGTCGATGAGCCTTCCGTCGTTGCCGTCAACCGCATCAGCGGCGAGGTTATCGCGGTCGGAAATGAAGCGCACAAGATGCAGGGCCGCGAAGCCCGCGACGTCACAGTTATCGCTCCGCTCGTGGACGGCGTCGTTGCCGACTTCGAACGAACACGCGCGATGCTGGACCACTTCGTCAGAGAAGCGCGAAGCGGCTTGTCTCATTTCAGCCGCCGCGCGATCATGAGCGTGCTTTCTGAAGTTACGCAGGTAGAGCAACGCGCCCTCTTGAGTGCGGCCGAAGAGGCGCGGATCAGCCGCGTCTACATGATCGAGGAAGGCCAGGCCGCCGCGATCGGCGCCGGCGTTCCGCTCGACGATGAACGTGCGTCGGCCGTGGTAGACATCGGCGGCGGCACAACGAACGTGGCCGCCATCATCCGCGGATCGATTATCGCTTCGCGCGCCGAGAGAATCGGCAGTTCTGACATCGACCTCGCAATTATGGATCGTTTGCGACGTCACCGGGGTCTAACAATCGGCGTGCAAACAGCCGAACGCCTGAAGCTGGAGCTCAGTTCGGCAATCGAGCCGCAGGCTCCGGACAAGAAGGTCAACGTGCGTGGCCGTGATGTGCAGACCGGTGGTCCGAGTGCTGTGGACATCACGGCGGGTGAGGTTTACGCGATTACGTTGCCCATTGTCCGGCGCATCTCCGAAGAGGTGCGAACACTGCTTTCAGATCTTTCCCCTGAAGTTGCGGGAGACATTTTTGATCGCGGGTTGATTCTGACTGGCGGCGGTGCGTCGCTCGAAGGTCTGAGTAGTTATCTGGCAAGAGAACTCGGACTGGCAGTGAGCGTGGCCGATGATCCGCGGTTCGCCATCGTGCGTGGACTTTCGCAACTCTACGACGAGCCCCTCCTACTGCGCCGTGTAGCACGCACGTATCCCCAGACACTAACGGACGCTGAAGCTACAGCCTTCGAGTCATAAGAATCCTGTAACTGTCCATGAACTTCAAGGAATTCTACAAACGACAGATCACGGTTGCGCACATCTTCGGCATTCCCGTGCGCTTCGATTACCGTTGGTTTGTAGTTTTCCTTCTGAGTGTTTGGCTGATCGCGATGAACCTGGCGCGTGGCGGAATGTACGTGGGCCAGGTGCAACTGCTGCCGGTCAGCGTTGCAGCCGCATGGGCACTTGCGATCGTGACTACGCTTGGTCTGTTTCTTTCCGTGCTGGGCCATGAACTCTCGCACGCGCTCATGGGCCGCGCCGAAGGGATCGAGATCGAAGAGATCGTGCTGCACCCGTTCGGCGGACTCGCACGGCTTCGTAATCAACCGGAAAGTCCGCGCGCTGAGTTCAGAATCGCCGTCGCCGGTCCGGCAGCGAGCTTTCTGTTTGCCGCGATCAGTTTTGTGCTGATGCTGCCGGCGATGATGGCCGGTTATCCGACTGCGGGCGGTGTGTTGCTGCTGCTGTGCGCGGGCAATCTGCTGCTCGCGGTGTTCAACCTCTTTCCGGGTTATCCGTTGGATGGAGGTCGCGTGCTGCGTGCGATCCTTTGGCGGCGCACCGGCGACATTAAAGAAGCCACACGTATGGCGGGGATCTGCGGCATGTTGATCGCCGCGGTGCTGATTATTTTCGGCGTCTACATGGTGATCGCGCCGAGTTTCCGCTCGTATTTCATGGGTTTCTGGTCGGTGCTCGTCGGTCTTTTTCTTTTCGACGCTGCCTACAGCGTCGTGAAAGCAGTTCGCGGGCACGTGCGCAACATCGTGAGTGAAGCCATGTCGGCGCCGTTCTCGATCGAACCGGATCTGCTGATCAGTCATTTGATCGACTCGGTGTTGCCGATGCACCGCCAGGTGGCTTTTCCAGTCGCAGAGAACCAGCGTCTGCACGGGATGCTGTCGCTCGAGGATCTCAAATCGTTACCGCGCGAACGCTGGCACCTCACGCGTGCTCGCGACGTGATGCGACCGATTGCGCCGCGGTTTTTTGTCGAGCCAAACGCGACGCTGGACTACGCGCAGGAGTTGATGAAGCGTAATGGAATCGGGTCGGTTGCGGTGGTCGGAAAAACGGGCGAGCTGGTCGGGTTCCTGCAAAGCGGCAAGTTCAAGCGCAAGAAGCGCCGGAATTCCGAGCGCCACTAATAGGACGTATAAGTCCTATAGGACCTATACGACTTATATAGACCTATGCAAAATCCCTCGGATAAACCCTCATTGCCAGCGCCGTTTTTTTTCGCCATAATCCGAGACGGAGTTTGGTTTTGAATTTCCCCGGAGAAAACAAGTTGCTGTTGCTACGCCGAGAACTGCGGGCTCAGAGTTTCGAACATTTGAAATGTTATCGCTACTGCCATACACCGAGTATCTGAGACGGATGATCGAGCCGCGCAACGTCGCGGACATCGTCTTTGTCTTCTTGCTCGTGTATGCAGTCTTGAAACTCCTGCGGGGCACTCGCGCCGCTCCAATGGCAGCAGGAATCGCCGCCCTCGTTTTTCTTTACTGGCTTTCCGTAAAACAAGATCTCGCTACCGTCGAGTTTGTACTCAGCAACGGACTGCTCTACATCGGTATCGCAATCATCGTTCTGTTCCAATCGGAAATTCGCCAGGCGTTGATCTCTTTCGGCAATCGTTTTCGCATGCCGTTTTCGCGGCATCGCGGACAGTTCGGCGAAGGTATTTACGATGAGGTCGTCCTTGCGGCGACAACACTCGCCTCCACGAAGACCGGCGCACTGATCGTGATCGAGCGCAACGTCGGTTTGAAAAACGTAACCGATGGCGGTGTGCAACTTGATGCCGAACTCAGTTACGACTTGCTGGTCAGTATTTTCAACACGGCGAGCCCGCTTCATGATGGCGCCGTGGTCGTGCGGCGACATCGCATTGCCGCAGCTTCGTGCTTCCTTCCTTTAACGCTCAATCCACGGCTTTCGCGAGACCTGGGCACGCGGCATCGTGCGGCGATCGGCGTCACTGAAGATACTGACGCGGTTGCCGTCGTGGTTTCTGAAGAGACAGGTTTGATTTCGTTTGTGAAGCGCGGCGAGATCCGCCGCGGGCTCGACGCGACGAAGCTCCGCCAGGCGATCTTCGAAGCGCTTGAAGTGCAGCCGCGGAAAGAGAAAGAGAAACACGCAGAGTCGGAAGCTGACGCCGAAGAGATCGCGCCGATCTGAATAGGTCCTATAGGACCTATAGGACATACGAGCTATATATGCCTTTTCAGGACATAGAAGACGAAGTCATAACTACGGCGCCGGCGGCGCCCCCCAGCCGCGTCGAGCGGTGGCTGCGCCAGATCTTTCTCGAAGACTGGAGCCTGAAACTCCTCTCTCTCGCGATAGCCGTCGTGCTCTGGCTGCTTGTGACCGGGCAAAACGAACCCGTCACGGCGCACGTCAACGTCCAGCTAAATTTCATCAGACCGCAGTCGTTGGAAATCAGTAATGATCCACCTCGAACCGTGGACGTCATGCTTACCGGCAGTCGAAACAAGCTCGACAACCTGACGTCGCTCGATCTCGTTGCGACCGTCGACATCAGCGATCAACGCGCAGGCGAAAGAGTGCTGCGACTCGCCGACAAAGCGCAGATCTCGCTTCCGCAAGGCATCAAGGTCGATGGCTATCAACCGAGTGCGATCCCGATTCGCCTCGAGCCGATTGTCGAGCGACAAGTTCCCGTAGAACCAAAGCTCGAAGGCAAACCGGAGAATGGGTTCGAGATTTACGGCGTTCATCCCAGCAAAGGCAGCGTCGCCGTGCGCGGGCCTGCGAGTCGTGTAAACTCACTTCAGAAGGTGATGACCGAAAGCATCTGGCTTGCCGGTCATAAGGAAACTTTCACCGCCCCCAACGTCGCGATCGATGTGCCCGATGCGAAAGTCGATCTTGTAGAGCCGTCGATCAGCGTCGAGGTTCAAATCGGTGAAGTGCGAACTGAAAAGACTTTCTCAGGCGTCGTGGTCAATGCGCCAAACGGAGTCAAAGTTGAACCTGCGACAACTGCTGTTACTTTACTCGGGAGCGCCAGTCTTCTCGAGAAGCTGAAGGCGAACGAGCTGAAGGTGATGGTGGACCAGGCAGGGCTCGATCCGAAGCTCGAATTACCCGACGCGTTGAAGGGAAAGATAGTTCTTAAAAGTGTCCACGTTTCGAAATTTGTACCGCTGAAATAGCCGCGGATTTCCACAGGGCGAATCCAACCATTACTTCATGAAACCTCTTTTTGGGACTGACGGAATTCGAGGGGAAGCAGGCCAGTTTCCACTCGACGAAGCAACCGTGCGCGCAATCGGTTTTTCTCTCGCGTCGCACCTGGCAAAGAACGGCGACGTGACGGAGATCGTCATCGGACGCGACACGCGCGAATCCGGCGAGCAGATCGGACGCGCACTAATCGACGGCGCAAGCGCGGCCGGAGCGAAGTGTCTTTCAGCAGGCGTGATCACGACGCCCGGCGTCGCTTATCTGACACGCGCTCTTCAAGCTGCTGCGGGCGTCGTGATCAGCGCCTCTCACAATCCTTATCAGGACAACGGGATCAAGATCTTTGCGCCTACAGGACAAAAGATCGACGACTCCGTCGAGCGTCAGATCGAGAGTGACGTCTTCGCAAAGGTTGAACCACCTGCACCTAAAACTCGCAAACCCGTTTCACCACAACTTGAAGAGATACTCCGCCAGGATTATCTGAATTTTCTTGCGAACAAAGTCGGCGCAGGTTTGGGGTTGCAGGGACTCACGATCGTCGTCGACTGTGCAAACGGCGCGAGTTGCATGCTTGCTCCGGCTCTTCTTACGCGACTCGGCGCGAAAGTGATCGCGATCAACGCGAGCCCCGACGGTCGTAACATCAACCTTGATTGTGGATCGCTTCACATCGATTCGTTGCGCGAGAGAGTCGTGAAGGAGCGTGCGGATCTGGGCGTGGCTTTCGATGGTGATGCCGATCGTGCGTTGTTTGTCGACGAGCAGGGAAACTATGTCGATGGCGACGCGACGTTGTGGGCGCTCGCGTCGTATCTTCAGTCGCATGGTCGGCTGAAAGACGACATTGTCGTGGCTACCGTGATGAGCAATGTCGGACTCGAGATCGCGCTGAAGTCTGCCGGTATTCGACTCGTCCGCACTGACGTCGGCGATAAGTTTGTGCTAGAGGAGTTGATGCGGCTCAACGCGAGTCTCGGTGGTGAACAGTCCGGTCACATCATCCTGCCGGAACTGAGCCTCGCCGGCGATGGAATGATCACCGCCGTCAGCCTGTTGAGAGCGATGCGCGAGAGTGGGAAAACACTTTCTCACATGACCGAAGGCTTCGTCCGCTACCCGCAGATCCTTGTAAATGTAAGGGTCCGCGAGAAGGTTCCATTTGGCGAACTGCCGTCTGTAAAGGCCGAGGTGGACGAGGTCGAGGAACTGCTCTCGCAGAAAGGCCGGCTGCTGCTCCGCTACTCGGGAACGGAAAAACTGGCGCGCGTGATGATAGAAGGTGAGAACCAATACAAAATCGAAGGCTATGCTCAGAAAATCGCCCAGGCCATCGAGCGGGAGCTCGGCGCGGGGGCAAGCTCTTCGTGAAATTTCTACACGCCCGACCCTGAAAAATCTACACGCCTCGGGCTCTCGCCCGGACGTCCGAGACGCTCGAATTGGGCGCGAATTGAGTGTTTCCCAGCAAAATCCAGCTCTCTCTAGTGAGGCGAAAAACCCTCTTGCACGGCACAGGCGTTGCGGTGTATATTGCGGGGCAAGAGAGACGGTTGGTGGATCCTCCGTCTCAAGTGGTTGCTGGGGTGAGGACAGTAACCACGAATATGGATGGGCGCGACGCACTCCCACGTATGTCGCGCCCATTCGCTTTGTCCGGCTCGCCACAAAAGCAGCCGCAAATTGCACACAAGGCACATGCAGCGGCTGGAAATTTCACTAAATCAGGAAGCTCGCAGAAGTGAAATCAATATCGGCCGTGGCATCAGGCGAAAGCTTGGCGAGTTAATTCCCTTCAAAGCTCCTCGTCGGGCCGGAATCATCTCCAACAAACGGGTCTTTGACTTGTACGGGCGCGAGGTCGTGCGCTCTCTCAAAGCTGCGGGTTTCAAGACTTTCCACTGGCTGATGCCTGAAGGGGAACGTTTCAAATCGTTCCCGAGCCTGGAGAAAGCCGTCGCCTTCCTCAGTGAAAACCGTTTTGAAAGAAACGATCTGGTGGTAGCGCTGGGCGGCGGAGTGGTGGGGGATCTCGCCGGCTTCGCGGCAGCGATTTACCTTCGCGGCGTGCCGCTGATTCAGGTCCCGACGACGCTGCTTTCGCAGATCGATTCGTCAGTCGGCGGGAAGACTGGAATCAATCTTCCGGTCGGAAAAAACCTCGTCGGCGCTTTTCATCAGCCTGCTTCGGTGTTCATCGACACGGAAACACTTACCTCACTGCCTCCACGAGAGCTGGTTTCCGGATTCTGCGAGATGGTGAAGCAATCGCTGGTCGCCGATCAGTCGCTGTTTGAAATGACTGTGAATTCCCTCAGGAACAACAGCCGGAATCCTGAGTTTCTACTGACCCCAGAATTCGAAAGCCTGATCGCCGCACAATGCGGTTTCAAAGCTTCGATCGTCGCGAATGACGAACGTGAGTCGACCAGCCGGGCGGATACAAAGTCACGACGCATTTTGAACTTCGGACACACGACAGCGCATGCGTTGGAAACAATCACGAACTATCGATGGTTTCGGCACGGCGAGGCTGTTGGTTATGGAATGTTAGTTGCCGGAGAACTTTCGCGGGACCTCGGGCTTATTGACGCCGGGGAACTTCAACAACTGCGCGATGCGGTGAGTCTTTGCGGGCCACTGCCGCGCGCTGACAATCTCGATATCAACCAGATCATTCGCGCCCTGAAGCACGACAAGAAAAGTGTGGCGGGGCAGATCAACTGGGTGTTGCTCGAAGGGATAGGCCGGCCCCGGATCGTCGAGGGCCGGCTTATCAGTGCGAAATCCTTACGTCTTTCGCTCAGAGCTGGATTGCAGGCAATCGAGAGACAGAAAGCGAGTTTCCACTAATGAAAAGGCAAAGATCGGGTGAGCGAGGCAGTGCCAACCTGAAATTCGTGATCGTGATGGCGATACTCGGCGCGTGCGCGTATGCGGGATATCTCTACGTGCCGGTGGCGTTCAACGCAAATGCATATAAGGACCTGATGCAGCACTACGCCGATGTGGCCGCCGCGCAGGGTTACCAGCCTTCATGGACCGCCGAACAGCTTGCGAAGAGTGCACCTGAATACAGTGTGCCTGCGAACGCGATCATCACACCTGTTCGACGTGACAACCGCATTGAAGTGAGAGTCCAGTTTATTCGCGTGATCGAATTCCCCGGATACACCTACCACTACGAATTCGACGAGACCGTGAAGAGCACGGCATTCCTGTCGTTCAAATAGCGATTCACTATTATAGGTCTTATAGGTCCTATAGGACTTATAGGACCTATTTCTGAGGATTTATCTTGGGGCGCCGTCGAGGAACGCTTTGAGTTTTCGCGAGCGTGACGGGTGGCGCAGTTTGCGCAGAGCTTTGGCTTCGATCTGGCGGATGCGTTCGCGCGTTACCGCAAAGTGTTGGCCCACTTCTTCGAGCGTGTGCTCCGAACCGGTCGTGCCAAGTCCGAACCTCATCTTGATCACTTTCTCTTCGCGCGGCGTGAGCGTCGCAAGCACTTCATCGGTAATCTCGCGCAGGTTCGAAGCAACAACTGCGTCCGCCGGATTCAGTATCGACTTGTCTTCGATGAAATCGCCGAGGTGTGAATCCTCTTCTTCTCCGATCGGCGTCTCGAGCGAGATCGGCTCCTGAGCGATCTTCAAGACTTTCCGCACCTTCGATACCGGAATATCCATCTTGCGCGCGATCTCTTCACTGGTGGGTTCGCGGCCCAATTCCTGGACCAGCGAACGCGAGGTTCGAATCAACTTATTGATCGTCTCGATCATGTGTACCGGAATACGAATCGTCCGCGCCTGATCGGCGATCGCGCGTGTTATTGCCTGGCGTATCCACCACGTCGCGTACGTTGAAAACTTGTAACCACGACGCCACTCGAATTTATCAACCGCCTTCATCAAACCGATGTTGCCTTCCTGGATCAGATCCAGGAACTGCAATCCGCGATTTGTATACTTCTTTGCGATCGAAACGACGAGCCGGAGGTTTGCTTCGACCAGTTCACGCTTGGCTTGTCCGGTTTGTTGTTCTCCAATGACGATCGCCTGCAACGATCGCTTGATCTCGACCGGGCTTACGAAGTTTTCGAGCTCGATCTCCTCCAGCCGCTTGCGAGCAGCCGCAATGCGCTGTTTCAACTCGCGCTGCTCTTCAGGCTTGAGTCGTTTCTTGCTTAATTTATCGTTAGCTGCGTCGATCTCGCGCTCGGCTTCGCGCACCGACTTTTGCACTGCGCGGATTGAATTGATCAAACGCTGGCGCGCACGTTCAGTGAGATTAAGACGACCGATTTCCTGCGCGATCTCGAGACGAATGCGTCCGACTCGCCTCTTGAGCTTCGTCAGTTTTTTGCTCTTCTTTCCGTGCGTTAATTTTTGCTCGGCGCGCAGCTTTTCGAGTTCCTTCAAACCATTCCGGCAATTCTTGTCGATGTTCTGAATTCCCTCGATGGTCCAGGTTCGATATTCTTCGGCCTTGTCTTCGTCGCCTGTTAATTCTGCCTGTTCGGAGAAGGTTACGGTGTCGCGGATGTTGATCCTGCCCGCCTCGAGATCTTCGCCGATCTTCAACACTTCGCGAACGGCAATCGGCGAACGCGCGATGGCTTTCTGAGTTTTCAGTTGACCGCGCTCGATGCGTTTAGCGATCGCGACCTCGCCCTCACGCGTAAGCAGCGGCACCACGCCCATCTCACGGAGATAGAGCCGGACCGGATCGTTGGTCTTTTCGAGCGCGCCGGCAGAGAGATCGAGCTCGATGTCTTCGTCGAGCGATTCTTCGTCGTCGTCAGTTACAGTTACCGCGGCTTGTTCGAGAAGACGTTCGTCCGAATCGGCGACGGGGATGTTCGAGCCTTCGAGTTTCTGGAGAACGTCCTCGATGTCGTCAGGAGACACCACATTGTCGGGCAATTCGCGATTGAGATCGTCAAACGTGAGGTATTTCTTGTCGCCGCCCAGTTCGAGGAGGCGCTCCATCACGTCGTCACGATCCTTGTCTTCTATACTGCTCACGTTTGTCACCCGTTCGTTTAAGAAATCCCCCTTGAAGCTGCAAACATCGATTGCCGGAGAGCCGACAATTGAATCTGTTCGGATGAGAGCCTTGAAACTTTTTCGTCGTCCTGCTCGCGTTCAGCGATGACCAGCTCTCTTCTCAATTCTTCGATTCGCTGCTCGACTTTCATCAGCCTGAAAGTCGCGACGCATTCTGCGGCCACGTAATGCTCGTTTGAGGCGTGCAACGATGAGTCCATCAAAACGAGCGGGATCAGTTTCCCTGCAAATTCGTCGCCATCAGTTTTCTGGCTCAGACTGTCAAAATCTATCTCGACGCCCTCGCGTTCGAGTTCGAGCAAGGCTTTGAAGAGCGGCGCCGTCGCCAGGTCTTCATAATCTTCCTCGCGCAACATCGGCAGCACTTCGCGTCGCAGGTTTGAGTCGGCCAACAACAAACCAAGCAAACGCTGTTCTGCGGCAGTCGCTTCGGTCCGCCTGTTCAAAGCCTGAACGCTGTTGGGTTGGACCTTTCGATTGTCGCGAACTAACTGCCATAACTCTCGTCGCCACGTTGAAGTGTTGACGTTTTCGCGATCGATCCCAAGCGCGTCCATCGCCATGTCAAAATACTCGCGCTTCTGAATCCGGCTGTTGACTGCGCGAATGTATGGGAGCACTTCTTCGACGGCTTCAGCCTTTTCTGCGGGCCGGTGAAGATTACGGTCGCGCAAGGCGCTGTCGATCACGAATTGTATGTGTGGTTGTGCCTGCGCCCTTTGTCGCTGATATTCACTTACGCCAAACTTCCGGATGAACTCGTCGGGATCCGCATTGTCGGGAAGCACCAGCACTTTCACTTCGAGATCCTCGGCGAGAAGAATCTCGATCGATTTCTTCGCCGCTTGAACGCCGGCGCGGTCGCCATCATAGTTGACAACAACTTTGCGCGCAAACCTACTTAGTAGCTTTACCTGTTCGGGTGTCAACGCTGTTCCCAAACTCGCAACAACGTTACGCACTCCAAACTGGTAAGGCACGATCAGATCCAAAAATCCTTCGACCAGGATCACGAAACCCTGGCGCCGGATCTCATCACGAGTGACGTTCAGGCCAAAAAGATTTCGGCCTTTAACGTACGCTGCTGTTTCAGGTGAGTTGATGTATTTCGCATCGTCACCTTTCAGCGTGCGACCGCCGAAAGCGATGGGCCGGCCGCGAACGTCGAGCACCGGAATCATCAACCGGCAACGGAAACGATCCCAGGAACGAGTGTTGTCTTCGTTTCTTGCAACCAGGCCGCTGCGATCGATCTGGTCCTGCGTCGCGCCTTTCTGGCGAAGATAAGAAGAGAGTGCGTCCCAACTGTCGGGCGCGTAACCGAGGCGAAAAGTTTTCTGCGTTTCTTCAGTGATGCCGCGCTCTTTTAAATACTCGCGCGCGATGCGGCCTTCTTTGCTCGACTCGAGTTGTTGCTGCCACCACTCCATGGCCCACGCGTTGAGCTCGATGACTTCATCCGCCTCGCGACGCTTTGCTTCGAAGCGCCTGTCTTCAACCATTGTCGGGAGCGGCATGCCCACTTTGTCAGCGACGATCTTGATGGCTTCGGGAAATGCGACGTGCTCGATTTCCATCACGAAGTTGAAAACTGAGCCGCCCTTGTGACAACCGAAACAGTAGAAGATTTCCTTGGCGGGACTGACCGAAAATGACGGGGTTTTCTCTTTGTGAAACGGGCAGCACGCCATCCAGTTTGCGCCCTTTTTCTTGAGCTGCACGTAGTCCTGGATTACTCGGACGATGTCTGCCTGTCGTTTGAGATCGTCGATGAATGTTTGGGGGTAACGCATTTCTGAAGTTGGCTTGACAGGATTTCAGGATTTACAGGATGAACAAGATTCGATCCTGTAAATCGTGATCATCATGCAAATCATTGTCTCAACTCGACCACGGTTGCGCCAGCACCACCCTGGTCCGGAGGCGCGGCGAGAAAACGTGCAACGTGTGGATGGCCGTCAAGCAAACCGGCGATAGCGCACCGGAGTGCGCCGGTGCCGTGGCCGTGAACGATTCGCACCTGGCTCAAACTCGCAAGCGAAGCTTCATCGAGAAATTTATCAACCGCATCGACAGCTTCGTCTGTCGTTTGGCCAATCACGTTCAACTCCGAACGCGCGTTCTGTTCGGCGAGACGAACATCGACTTTTGCGGATCGTTGCAGTTTCTCGAGCTTGCCCGCTTGCGGTTTCGGATTCGACTGCTCCACGAGTTCCAACTGATCGAGTCGCTCTCTGAACCGTAACGACTTCACTCGAACTTCAGCCATACCGTCTTTGATCTGATCTACGATCCCGACCGATCCAAACGAACGAAGCCTGACTTTGTCGCCAACGACGACCTCGCGCTCCGCGACAGTCGTGTATTCCGGAGTGTCGTCGACAGGAGCTTCTCGTTCCGCAGTTTCCGGTTGGACCACCGGCTTTTCACGGACGATCCGAACTTCTCTTGTCGCCGCCCGCTTCATCTCTGCAACGTGTCGTTGAGCCTCGCGCTCGACTCTCACGCGTTCCGTGCGATCCTCGATCTTCGCAACCAACTCGCGCGCGCGTTTTTCAAGATCGGCAATCGTGCGCTGGACTGTCTGATCAAATGCCGCTTGCCGTTCGCGTTCCTGTTTCGCGGCTTCCTTGTCGAGTGAAGCAAACTTCTCTGCAACCGCGGCGCGTTCTTCTTCCAGCGCGAGGCGCATCGCCTCCGCTTCTTCAGATTCTCGCTTGATCCGGCGCAGGTATTCAGACGCTTGCAACGATGAATCCGCAACCGATCGCATCGCGTTCTGCACGATACCTTCAGGCACGCCGAACCGCCGCGCGATCTCGAGACCCGAAGACGCCCCAGCCATACCCACGAGTAACCTGTAAGTGGGCCGCAACGTCTTTTCGTCAAACTCGACGCTCGCATTGATCACGCCTTCTTCGTTGCCCGCATACATCTTGAGACCGCTGTAGTGAGTGGTGGCGATCACGTGCGCTCCACACGCTCTGCGGAAATGATCGACTACGGCAACGCCGAGCGCCGAACCTTCCTCCGGGTCCGTTCCGGTTCCCACTTCGTCGAGCAACACAAGCGCCGGCGCTTCGCAGAGTTCGATCATCCGTGCGATGTTGGCAACGTGTGAAGTAAACGTCGACAAGTTAGCAGCGAGCGATTGATGATCGCCGATGTCCGCGAGAATAGACGCATAGAACGGAATGCGCGCGGACTCCGCCGGAACCGAGATTCCCGACAACGCCATGAGCGCGAGCAGGCCCGTGGTCTTCAACACCACCGTCTTGCCGCCGGCATTCGCGCCGGAGATCACCATCGCGTTCTTCTCGTCGTCGAGTGCAAACGAGACAGGCACGACCGAGCCGCCACTCGCGCGCAGGTTTTCCTCGAGCAGAGGATGACGCGCCTCGACGAGTTCAAGCATCCCACTTGTATATGCATCAGCGACGGGTTGTATTTCAGGAATCACGCAGTTGAACTGCTGATGAAAAGCGGCGCGTGCGTTGATGAAGTCGAGTTCGGCAACGGCCTCCGCGGCCAACTCAATCGCAGGCAGTTGCGTGCGGAGATCTTCCGACAAACCGGAAAGAATGCGCGCGATCTCGCGCAACTCCGCCTCATGCAAACCCTGCAATTCGTTGTTTGCTTCGATGGTTTCGAGCGGCTCGACAAACGCAGTCGCGCCTGAAGACGAATAGCCGTGCGCCACGCCCTGCACGCGTCCACGATGATCCGCTTTCACGGGGATTACAAAGCGATCGTTGCGTATTGTCACGAGCTCATCCTGAATTGCCTCAGACGATCGACGCATCAGGCTTTCGAGCGATCTCGTGATACGCGAACGCAGCACGTTGATCTCGTGACGAATATGCGCGAGCTCCGGGCTGGCACGATCGTCGAGCTCTCCGCTCGGAAGAATTTTGTTTGTGACTCGTGCTATGAGCGAGTTCAGATCGCGCGGGAGGTTCTCAACCAACTCCCACAACACCGGCGCGTTCTCACGCTCCGCAAGAATTGCGGCGCGCGCCGACATTGCCTGCTCGCACAAGCGTGCGAGTTGAAGTATCGCCACCGGATCCAGGCTCGCACCTTCAACACGCAGACGACCAATCGCTTCGGCGGGATCGGTCAGTCCACTAAACCACCATTTCACTCCACGCGTTCTCAGCACGACGCATTCTGCGAGCGCCGTGAGTTCGCGGCGGAGTGCAGCCACGTCGCCGATAGGCGCAAGTCGTTCGGCGCGCCGCTGACCGGGTTCGGTTTGCGCGTGTCGTCGTATCAACCCGAGCAACTGCTGATACTCGAGAGTTATAAAAGCCTGTTCGTTCACGATTGCGAAAGGTTACAACGAGGCGCAGTGACAGACAAATTGAGCCATGACATATACAATGAACGCACCGATTCTCAAACATGATTAATCAGGCAAATCTTGTAATCCTGTTACTGATACTTCTAATAGGTGTACCTATGTCTGCACAGGAACAACCGCGTGTGCGTGCACCGGAGATCGAAGGCGGCCGCGGCTGGCTCAACACGGACAAGCCGTTGTCGATTGCTGGATTGAAAGGCAAAGTAGTTTTACTCGACTTCTGGACCTACGGCTGCATCAACTGCATCCATATCATTCCTGATCTCAAGAAGCTCGAAGCGAAGTATCCAAACAATCTCGTCGTGATCGGTGTTCACTCGGCGAAGTTTCAGAATGAAAAAGAGACTGAGAACATCCGTCGCATCATTCTGCGTTACGAGATCGAGCACCCGGTTTACAACGATTCGGAATACGCTGTTTGGCAAAGCTACGGCGTGCGCGCATGGCCCACGCGGGTGCTGATCGATCCGGCGGGTTACGTTATCGCCGGCGTTTCGGGCGAGGGTCATTACGACGAGATCGATCAGGTGATTGCGAAAACGATCGAGGAGTTTCGCAAGAAGGGCCAGCTCAACGAAGAGCCGCTCAAACTCACGCTCGAAAAAGCGAAAGTCGGAGATCTGCCACTCGCATTCCCCGGCAAAATTCTCGCCAATGCAGAACGCGATCGACTCTTCATCGCCGACTCAAATCACAACCGCATCGTCGTAACCAACCTCGACGGCACACTTGTGGAAACGATCGGCACGGGCGATCCCGGCTCCGGCGACGGGGCGTTTGATGAAGCGACTTTCAATGGTCCACAGGGGATGGCTCTCGCGGGCGACAGTCTCTACGTTGCCGATACAAAAAATCATCTCATTCGACGTGTCGATCTGAAGACGCGCACTGTAGAAACAGCCGCGGGCACGGGTGTGCAGTTGAAGACGCGTGACTATTTCAAGTCCGGTCCGGGCCGCACGATCGCGTTGAGCTCGCCGTGGGATCTCGAACTCGCCGGTCGCGTGCTTTACATCGCGATGGCTGGTCCACACCAGATCTGGCAACTCGATCTCGACACGAACGAAGTCTCGACATTCGCCGGCTCCGGTCGTGAAGCACGTCTCGATGGACCACTGCTCAAATCCGGTTTTGCACAACCTTCGGGACTCGCAACCGACGGAAAGACGCTCTACGTCGCCGACAGCGAGTCGAACATCATTCGCGCGATCGACATCGCCGGCGGGATTGTGAAGACGATCGCCGGTGGCGATCTGTTTGAATTTGGCGACGTTGACGGTTCAGGCGACGACGTACGTTTGCAACATCCGCTCGGTGTCGTCAGGCACGGCGACAAGATCCTGATTGCCGACACTTACAACCACAAGATCAAACAACTCGATCCACAAAACGAAAAAGTCATTACGTTGTTTGGCACAGGCAAGCCCGGGCAGAAGGATGGCTCATCAGCTTCGTTCTACGAACCCGGCGGTCTCACTCTCGCGAACAATAAACTCTACATCGCCGATACGAATAATCACGCGATCCGCGTCGTCGATCTCCAAACGAAAGCCGCTACGACGCTCCGGATTAGAGGTCTGACGCCGCCCGCGAGGAACATGCAGGCGCTCGAGAGCGCCGCTGGTCCAAATGCCGAGGAACAAAAAGTCCCGGCACAAAAGCTTCGCCTGGGTGCCAATGGTTCGTTGCAAATCGAGGTAGATCTGCCTGCCGGCTATCATCTCAATCCGCTCGCGCCGCAGCGTTACAAAGTTTCGGTCGACGAGAAGAACGTAACGATTGACGAAAAAGCCGCTTCACGTACCGCAAAGGATCTCAAGCTTCCGCTTCGCATTCCGCTGAACGCAAATGCAGTTGGTCCAGCAACGGTTCGCGCGCAGGTGACGTTGTTTTACTGTCGTGAAGACAACACCGGAACGTGCCGGATCAAGACGCTCGTCTGGCAACTGCCGGTGCAAGTAACGAAGGATCCAAAAGCGCCCGTGGAAGTAAAACTCAAGGGCAAACTCACCGCTGAATGACAGGATTTCACGATTCCCAGGATTAACAAGATCATCATCATTGTGCATTTTGTTAATCCTGTAATCCTGTGTAATATCATCGCTCCCCTAAATCATAACGAAGGAGTGAGGCCGTGGCCGGTAAACCATTTCTCACTGACATAAAAACTTTGCGCGAGCGCGCACGAAAGCACATCGAGAACGGCGCCGTTACCCAGGGCTACACCGCCGATCGCGAAACCGTCGTCAAGCTCTTGAACGAAGCGCTCGCCACTGAGATCGTGTGCGTACTCAGATACAAACGTCATTATTTCATGGCCTCAGGCATCCATGCCGAAGGCGTGGCCGCAGAGTTTCTCGAACACGCGAACGACGAGCAGGGACACGCAGATCGAATTGCGCAACGCATCGTGCAGTTACAAGGCGAGCCGAATTTCAATCCCGAAGGCTTGCTCATGCGCAGTCACGCTGAATACGTTGAAGGCACTTCGCTGACCGACATGATCCAGGAAGACCTTGTCGCCGAACGCATCGCCATCGATAGTTATCGCGAAATGATCAACTATTTCGGAAACGACGATCCAACGTCGAGGCGTATGCTTGAAGAGATTCTCGCGGTTGAAGAGGAACACGCTGACGACCTCGTAAGCCTGTTGGAGAAGATGGGCTAAGCCTCAAAGCGTATTGTCAGAACGCGAGTCAAACCAAACTAATCAGGGCCGCCCGACAATGTGCCGTAATTGCGCATCGATTGTCGGCGCAGGCGAAACTCAATGCGCCGTCTGCGGCGCTCCAACAGCCAACCAGCCCGCCGCTCCTCCGGCTCAACGCACCGCCGATCGCGAAACGATCAAGTTCGCCAAGGCCGTTTTGAATCGCCCTTACAAGTTCACGATCTTCCTTCTCATTGCGAATCTCTTCGTTTTCATGCTGATGTGGGAATCGAGCGGGTTGACGTCCGAGGTCTTGTTGCAGGGCTTTCCCGAACCGGTGCTGGTCGCCTACGGCGCTAAACAAAATTACCTCGTCGATGCACCAAACTATCAATGGTGGCGTTTCATCGCGCCAATGTTTATTCACGTCAACCTGATCCACTTGCTCGTGAATATGTACAGCCTGTTGATGATTGGACCATTCGTCGAGAAGCTTTACGGCGGCGCAAGGTTTATATTCTTCTGGGTGTTCACTGGGATTGCCGGTGTGGTTGCTAGCTATCTCACGGTGCGGCCGGATCTTGCATGGGGCGCTTTGGGACGTTTCATTTTCAAGAGTGTCGATTTGCCTTCGGCGGGAGCATCCGGAGCGTTGTTCGGACTGGTCGGCGTGCTGTTTGTGTTCGGAATCAAGTTTCGTCACGAATTGCCCGAAGGCTTCAAGCGCGCGTTCGGCACGGGCATGATACCGATCATCCTGATAAACCTGTTCATCGGTTTTCTTGGCCGCCAGTTCATCGATAACGCAGCGCATCTTGGTGGACTGCTTTCCGGAGCGGCGATCGCGATCGCGGTTAACTACCGGAGGCCGGGTGCGCGTTCGATGATCACGCCGGTGTGGCGTACGTTGCAGATACTCTCGTTGTCGGTCATCGCGCTTGGAGCTTATAAAGTCATCCGCAACTTCAATCGTCCGGCTCTACCGTCCGCGATTCCGCCCGCGGTGCCGAATGCGAGTACGCTGATTTTCCTGAACTATGTCAGAGCGATGAGTGAGGTTCAGGAAAAAGTTTCGGCAGTGATTCACAATCAGGATGTGAGTGACGCCGGCGCGATTGCGCAAAAAGCGACGGAGGCTCCAGCGCCTGATGAGCACGCGACTGAGTTGCGAAACCGGCTTGTCGGCATTCTGTCGCGGCTCGTCGAAACCACGCCCGCGGCGAGTCCTTCACCTGGTGCTGCTCGCGAGTTCGACCAGAAGCTGGTTGATGAATTTCGCGCCTGGCAGAAGGAATACAACGAGTGGTTGAAGGGCGCTTCGAGAAGTCATACAGGAACGTCGTAGCAATTATTCTTATTTTCAGGAGACAGATATGGAAATCAGGAAAGTTGGAGTGTTGGGGTGCGGATTGATGGGCGCCGGAATCGCGCAGGTCAGTGCCACTGCCGGATTTGAAACGGTAGTGAAAGAGGTTTCAGAGGAGTTTATTAATAAAGGATTTGGCGGGATCGAGAAGTCGCTGGCGAAGTTTGCCGAGAAAGGCACGATCACGGCCGATCAGCAACGCGACATCCGCGGGCGTTTGTCAGGTACGACTTCGTTCGCCGAGCTCGCCGATTGCGACATCATCATCGAAGCCATCATCGAGAACCTCGACGAGAAGCGCAGCACTTACAAGCAACTGGACGAGATCTGCAAACCGGAAACGATTTTTGCTTCGAACACATCGTCGCTGTCGATCACAGAGATGATGACGGCGACGTCAGCCGAGCGGCAACGCCGTTTCATTGGCATGCACTTCTTTAATCCAGTGCCGCTCATGAAGCTCGTAGAGGTTGTAAAAACGATTTTGACGGACGAAGACGTTTACGAGCAGGCAGTGGAGTTTGGCAAGAAGCTCGGCAAGGTGCCGGTGCGCGCGGGCGACAAGACGGGTTTTATCGTGAACCGATTGCTGGTGCCTTACATGCTGGATTCGATTCGAGCGCTGGAAGAAGGCGTCGGATCGATTGTCGATATCGATAACGCGATGAAACTGGGCTGCGGTTATCCGATGGGTCCGTTTACGCTCGGAGATTTCGTCGGGCTTGATACGACTTATTACATTGCCGAGATCATGTTCAACGAGTTTCGCGAGAAGCGCTTTGCGCCGCCGCCGCTATTGAAGCGAATGGTTTTGGCAGGTTTGTACGGCCGGAAGTCAGGACGCGGCTTCTACGATTACACGAAGGATCCGAAGAATCCGACTCCGATGAATTTGATTTAGCCACATTCGACAATAAATAGTCGTTTTCGACAAAAGATTCTCGTCCCGTTCAGCATGTTGAGAATGTAGAATACTCGCTGAAGGGAGACGCGGATGAACGCGGATCTAAGGAAGACGATCGGCAAAATTCATCAACTTGATGCGTCTCGAAGCATCTCCTATACTGCATTGACTATTCAGGTCGCGGAGTCGAATCGATTGCAGCCTACTGTTTACGAAGGACGTTTGAATGCTGAAAACTTTCGCTTCGCAATCGTTGCGAGCCGCTGGAATGAATTGATCTCTGCACGACTTGTCGAGGGCGCGCTTGACGGGCTGAAGCGACTGGGCGCAAAGAATGAAACGGTGAGTTTGTTTCGTGTGCCGGGCGCGTTTGAAATTCCGTTGCTTGCATTGCGGCTCGCGCAGTCGCAAAGGTTCGATGCGGTGATTTGTCTCGGCACGATCATCCGTGGGCAGACTCCGCATTTCGATTACATCGCGAGTGAAGTGGCGCGTGGCATTTCGCACGCGGCTTTGACAACAGGAGTGCCGGTCGTATTCGGTATCGTTACTGCCGATACGGTTGATCAGGCGATCGATCGGGCCGGAGTGAAACTGGGTAACAAGGGGTTTGAAGCCGCCATGACGGCGGTGGAATTAGTTAATCTTTACAAGGAAGTGCCACAGTAGAACGCAAAGGGTTTGCGTTTCGCGTTCGTGGCGAGTTTTAACTGGTAATTCTATGGGTTCGCGACGTAAGGCGCGTGAATGTGCCTTGCAAATGCTCTTTGCGGCTGACGTTGCCGAAATGCCTGCGGACGATGTGGTCCGAAGCTACTGGGCTGAGCTCGGGGAGACCGACCTCGACGTGACAGCTCGGGAATTCGCCACTCGCCTCGCCTCACGAACACTTTCAAACCTGGAGCTACTCGACGAGCGCATACGTTCGCGGGCCGAGCACTGGCGTATCTCGCGTATGGCAGTGGTTGACCGCAACATCCTGCGGCTCGCCGTGTATGAGTTTCTCTACGAGCCGACGCCACGCACTGTAGCGATTAACGAGGCGCTGGAAATCGCGCGCCGTTTTTCGACTTACGAAGCGACGCAGTTTATCAACGGGATTCTCGACGCGATCAAACGCGATCTGGACGAGCAGCAACCGCAAAAGAACGTCCAGCCCGAAGCTGAAGACACCGATTCCTGACCGCGGATCTCCGCGAATGGACACCAAGATCGAACAAATCGTCAGCGCCATGAAAGAGCTGCGCGAGGTGGGCGATGATGGCCCACGCGCGCGCAAGCTACTCGATGCGCTCTTTCGCAGCGTTCATAACCTGAAAGCACGTGCGGCGGCAGATGGGTTGACCAGCCTTGCGACCGCGGCACACGAATTCGAGAACGTGCTGCACTCGCTTCGCACCGGAAGCGTGGATGCTGCAGTGCGCGAGGCGATCCCGGATGATGTGTGGAATTCGTTGAAGCAGGAACAGCGACACGCGTTGCAACAGTCGCTTGCAGAAGGTGCGCGGCTGTTTCTCGTCCACGCGAGTTTTGATGTCGCTGATTTTGATCGAGAGTTTCAGGAATTGAAAAAGCGTTTGAGTGAAACCGGGGAAGTGATCTCTACGTCGGCGCGAATGGATCAGGGCAGGATCAATTTCCGCCTCCTCGTGGCGCGGATTAACGCTGATGATGACGCGGAGGGGATCTTGATTGCGGGGCCGGTTGAGTCGACCCAACAACGCAGTGGAATAGAGGCGCTTGAGCGGTGTTTTGAGAAGTTGTCGGCGGAGTTTGTTAATTTGCCGAGTGGGAATGTGTGGCAGCAGGCAGTGCGCGCAGGGAAAGCGGCGGCGCTAGCGAGTGGGAAGGAAGTGGAGTTCGAGCTACACGGGGAAGATCTGGAACTGGATGAGTCGATCGGCGATGCTCTGCTTCATCTGGTTCGCAATGCAGTCGATCATGGGATCGAGTCGCGAGGCAAAGTCGTGATCGAAGCTCAGAAGCTTGACTCCGAAACGAGAATCACAGTCACAGACGACGGGCGCGGCATCGATCCGTCCATGATCGATCGTATCTTCGATCCCGGCTTCTCAACCGCAAGCGAACTTTCCGAAATCTCCGGTCGCGGTGTCGGCCTCGACGCCGTCAAAACAGCAGTCGAAGCAGCAGGCGGCTCCATAACCGTCACCAGCCAACCCAACCACGGCTCTACTTTCCAGATCACGCTTCCCGATCCGCGTTAATTCGCGTCAATCCGCGGTGGTAACTTGTCCATGTCCGGATGCATCGTGTGCCACTTGGTCGCCCTCTCAAACGCCAGCGCCACTCGCAACGGCGACACCTCATCGTAAACACCACCCGTAAACATGATCGCCACGGGCAAGTTGTTAATAAACCCGCACGGCAACACCACTGCCGGATGTCCCGTCAGGTTCGTCACCAGCAAACTCGCACTTCCCGGCGCCGGACTTACAAACACGTCCCACTGCGACATCAACTTCTCCATCTCGCGCATCAGCAACGTGCGTGCGCGTTGCGCTCGCAGGTACTCGACGGCTGGGATGAAACGCGACGTGCGGAACGTGTTTGGCCAGTCACCCGGCGACTGGCCTGACAACTGGTTCACGCGTCCATCGCGAGTGATGTCGTCAAATGCCGCCGCCGCTTCTGCCGCCAAAATGAACCGCAACGAGCCTGCTGAGAACCGCGGCAACTCGATCGGCACCAGTTTCGCACCCGCCTTCTCCAGCACTTCGAGCGCAGTTTTGTAGACCGCGCGCCGCTGTTCAGCTTGTGTCCGCTGTTGCTCGTTCGTTGGCGGAGTTGCCGGACCATCAAATTCGGTCTTCAAATACCCAATGCGCAAGGTGCTGATATTGGTATCAGGGTTCCAATTGAAAGGCGCGTCGCCGACGGTGATGTCCTTGCCGTCAGGCCCATAGATCGCGTGCAGCGCAGCCGCACAATCTTCAACGCCGCGACACATCGGACCAATCTTGTCCATGGTCCAACTCAAACCCATAGCGCCATACCTGCTAACGCGGCCGTACGTCGGACGCAATCCCGTCACCCCGCAACGAGCCGAGGGCGACACGATCGAACCCAGCGTCTCCGTTCCGATCGAGAATCCAACCAGTCCGGCAGCGATCGCGGAAGCTGGACCAGCCGACGATCCACTCGAACCCTGTTGTGCTTCCTCCGGCACCCACGGATTTCGCGTAACTCCTGCAAACCATCTCGCTCCCTGCGCGAGCGCGCCCATCGACAACTTCGCGACAAGCACCGCGCCCGCGTCGTTCAGTCGTTCGACCACGGTCGAGTCGTAATCGATCACTTGATCGCGGTACGGCTCGGCGCCCCACGTGGTCTTGATTCCTTTAGTCGCGAACAGATCTTTCGCGCCCCACGGAATTCCGTGTAATGGACCACGATACTTCCCACGCTTGATCTCGGCATCAGCCGCCGCGGCCTGTTTCAGCGCAAGCTCTTCGGTAAGCGTCACAACGTTAAGGAGCTTTGGTCCATACTTCTTCAGACGCGCCAGGTACATCTGCGTCAACTCGGTCGATGTAATCTTGCGCGTGCGAAGCAACTCAGCAAGCTGAGGAACAGTCGCGAACGCAAGGTCTTCAACGGTCTTGAACTGCGGCAACTCGACTTTCCCGAAACGAAACTTCGTCTTCGGAACGTAGAGCTCTTTCCGTGCACGCGCCGGATGAAACGCAATCGCCGGTTCCGTATCGAGCGGAATCTCGATCTTCCGAATCGTCTCGTACGAATCGAGGTTACGATTAACGCCGCCGAGCGCCATCGCTTCCTGCGCATCCGTGAGCTCGATGCCGATCAGCTTCTCAGCCTGCTGCAACATCTCCTTGGTGATACGCGGCGCGGGCGTCGGAGATGGCGACGGCGACGGCATAGGTGAAGGCGAGGCCGCGGGCGTTTGAGACAACGCATCAAGCGGCAACTTCGTAGCCGCGAGCCCCGCAGCGCCCATCGCCGGCAGCAGCTTCACAAACTTCCGCCGGCCAAGTTTCACACGTGACCTGGTGCTTTTCTTTTTCATAATCGTTTTGGTGTTTATCCGCGGAATCCGCGGCCAATATTACTTCATTTTTCGGCGTCTGAGCCGGTTTGCGCTTTGTCGCTTTTGTGGCTAGTCTTGAAGCACCGAGGTAATCCAGATTGAGCCAGCAAAACAGAACTGATCTGTCGCAAGTAATCGCGGAAGAATTCGGCGCAAATGCCACCTACGTAGAGGCATTGCTCCAGCGCTTCCGCAGCAATCCCGACCTGGTTGACGACTCATGGCGCGCGTATTTCAGCGAGCTCGTCAACAACGGCGCCACTCAAACCGTGGCCCCAACTCCGAAGGACGGCGACGCACGTCCTGCCGGCGCTACGAAACAGGCCAGCACGGCGGCTGCGCCTGCGCCCGAGCCGAAGCCTGCCACGCCACCGGCTGCGCAAACAGACGTCGAAGCAACTCCACTTCGCGGGCCGGCGCTGAAGATCGTCGAAAACATGGAGCGCAGTCTCTCCGTGCCGACCGCGACTTCCGAACGCAGAATTCCCGTGAAGTTGCTTGACGAGAACCGCCGCATCATCAACCAACACCTCGCTGAGCAGGACCGCGGCAAAGCTTCTTACACGCACTTGATCGCGTTTGCAGTGCTGCGTGCGCTCGATGCGTATCCACAACTCAACGACGGCTACGGTGAAGTGAACGGCACTCCCGCGCGGTTGAAACGCAAGGGCGTGAATTTCGGTGTCGCCGTTGACCTGACTAAGAAAGACGGCACGCGTACGCTGCTGGTGCCGAATATCAAGAACGCAAACACACTCAGCTTCTCCGAGTTTCTCGAGGCCTACGACGACGTCGTCACGCGTGCGCGTGAAGGCAAATTGCAGATCGGCGATTTTCAGGGCACGACTGTTTCGTTAACAAATCCGGGCACGCTCGGCACGGTTGCTTCGGTGCCGCGGCTGATGGAAGGCCAGTCAGTGATCATCGCGACTGGTGCGATCGAGTATCCGGCGGAGTACCAGGCGATGGCGCCCGAAGCGTTGTCGCAACTCGGCATCAGCAAAGCGATGAACATCAGCAGCACCTACGATCACCGGATCATTCAGGGCGCTGAGTCGGGCGCGTTTCTCGCGCGCGTGCACGAGCTGATCACCGGCAAGCACGATTTCTACAAAGACATCTTCATAAACCTCGGCATCCCGCACGCACCGCTGCGCTGGAACCTTGATCGCAATCCATTCTTCCTTTCGGGAGATCAGGTTCGCGAGCAAACGCTCAAAGAAGCGCGCGTGATCGAGTTGATCAACGCGTATCGAGTTCGTGGTCACCTGATCGCCGACACCGATCCGCTGCACGCCCTCCCGTTGCTGTATCACCCGGAACTCGACATCGAAACGTACGGTTTGACGATCTGGGATCTCGATCGAGTTTTTATCACTGACGGGCTCGCCAATCGCGAAAGCGCGACGCTGCGAGAGATCCTCGACATCCTTCAGCGCGCGTACTGCGGCAAGGTCGGCATCGAGTATCGCCACATTCAAAGTAAAGAAGAGAAGCAGTGGATTCGCGAACAGGTCCGGCGAGAGTTTGTGCAACCGGAGCCGCTGCCTGCTGACGTGAAGAAGAGTTTGCTTTGGAAGTTGATCTCCGCGGAGCAGTTCGAGCGTTTTCTGCACACGAAGTATCTCGGTCAGAAACGTTTTTCACTCGAGGGTTGTGAAACTGTTATTCCGTTGCTCGACAGGTTGATCGACGGCGCTGCGGCTCGCGGTGTTGAAGACATCGTTTTCGGCATGGCCCATCGTGGTCGCTTGAACGTGCTCGCGAACGTCATGGGCAACTTGTGTGAACGTATCTTTGCCGCGTTCGAGGGTTCGGTCCATCCGGAGTTTCCAGCCGACGAAGGCGACGTGAAATATCACCAGGGCGCTACGAGTGAACGCGTCCTCGCCGATGGTCGCAAAGTTCGGCTGTCGCTGTCGCCAAATCCAAGCCATCTTGAGGCGGTGGATCCGGTCGTCGAGGGAATGGTTCGCGCGATTCAGGACCAGACGATGGGTGAACGAGGCGGCACACGCGAGGAAGTTGCCGATCTCGCGCTGCCAGTGCTTTTGCACGGCGATGCGGCGTTTGCAGGCCAGGGCATCGTGATGGAGACGTTGAACCTCGCCCAGCTGAAAGGCTATCGCACGGGCGGGACCATTCACATCATCATCAACAACCAGATCGGTTTCACCACTTCGCCGGAAGCAGGCCGTTCGACGATCTATTCGACCGACGTCGCGCGAATGACGCAGTTGCCGATCTTTCACATTAACGGCGACGATCCGGAAGCAGCGTATCGCGTGTTGCAGATCGCGCTCGATTACCGGCAGCAGTTCAACAAAGACGTCGTGCTCGACGTGATCGGTTTCAGGCGGCTTGGCCATAACGAGACTGACGAACCGAGCTACACGCAACCGTTGATGTACGCGCGCGTGAAGGCGCATCCTGGTGTGCGCACGCTTTATGCGCGACGGCTGATCAAGGAAGGCGTCGTCACTGAAGAAGAAGTGAATGGCCTGATTCAGGAGCGCGTGCGCCGTTACGAAGAAGCGCTTGCGAATGCAAAACGGAAAGTCGGTGAAGAACCGAAACAGCCGACCGGCCGCGCGGAAGAGATCGACGGCTCGATCGTGGTTCCGACAGCAGTGGCGCCCGAGATCATCAAGAGCATCGGGCACAAGATTGCCGTCGTGCCGGAAGGTTTCAACGTCAATCCAAAGATGGTGGGCCAACTTGCGCGCCGCGCGAAGATGGGCGACGGCTCGATCCCGCTCGATTGGGCTTTTGCGGAAGCAGTCGCTTTCGGATCGCTCGTGCTTGAAGGTAAGCGCGTGCGTTTGAGTGGACAGGATTCGGGACGCGGCACGTTCAGCCAGCGCCACGCGGTTTTGTACGACACGCAGACCGGAAAGGCATGGGCGCCGCTGGCTGAATTGCGATCGGAGTCAAACCCTTTCGCGCGATTTGAAGTGTTTGACAGTTCGTTGTCGGAGGAAGGTGTGCTGGGGTTTGAGTATGGCTATTCGGTGATTGCGAAGGACGCGCTGGTTTTGTGGGAAGCGCAGTTCGGCGACTTTGGAAACGGCGCGCAGGTGATCATCGATCAGTACATCGCCGCTTCGGAAGACAAGTGGAAGCAGACTTCGCGAGTCGGAATGCTGCTGCCGCATGGTTACGAAGGACAGGGACCGGAGCATTCCAGCGCGCGGCTCGAGCGATACCTACAACTGTGTGCGGAGAACAATTTACAGGTTTGTTATCCGACGACTCCGGCGCAGTACTTTCATTTGCTGCGGCGTCAGGTGCAGAAGGGCATGGACCGCCCGCTCGTGGTCATGACGCCGAAGAGCCTGCTGCGCCTGCCCGCTGCGTCTTCTACGATCGACGAGCTCGCGACCGGAGGTTTTCGTCCGCTGATTGATGATGCGGAGATCAGCGACCCGAGTGTTGTGAAGAAGGTCGTGTTTTGCAGTGGCAAGGTCTACTACGATCTTGCTGACGCGCGAAAGAAGATGGAGAATCGAAGCGTTGCGATCGTGCGGATCGAGCAGTTTTACCCGTTCCCGCTGACGAGCATTCGGGAAACGCTCGCGAAGTATTCGAATGCGAGGCGACTGGTCTGGGCACAGGAAGAGCCGCAGAACATGGGCGGCTGGACGTTCGTGCAGGAGCGACTGGAGAACATGATGCCCGCCTGCGAGCGACCGAGATACGTCGGCCGCAGCGCCTCCGCGAGCCCGGCCACCGGCTCCTACAGCATTCACCAGAAAGAGCAGGCCGAGCTGGTCGCGGAAGCTCTGAAAGAAGAATAAGCGGCGGATTTACGCGAATAAACACAGATCAGATCAAATCAGATTCAACTCTGATCCGCGTGAATCCGCGTGAATCCGCGGCTAAATTCTTTGCGGGGCAAAGTGCTTGACAGGATTCCCTCCGCGCTCTACGATCCCCGCCATGGAACCGATGCGCCTCGTTCCGCAAACCCAGGAACAACCACCCGCGCTGCACGACCGCGCCATGGACAATCTTCGCTACATCCGCGAAACCATGGAACGCGCGACGCACTTCACCGGTATCTCCGGTCGCGGCGAAATGGCAATCGGCGCCACTGCCCTCCTCGCAAGCATCCTCGCCGCACAACAATCAACCTTCAATCTGTGGCTCGCAATCTGGCTCGCCGAAGGCTTGATCTCGGTGCTGATCGCGGGCTGGTCGATGGATCGCAAGGCACGCGCAGTGCGAATCCCGCTCGTCTCCGGACCCTTTCGTAAGGCAGTCTTCAGCCTGTTTCCACCAATCATCGCCGGAGGTTTACTGACGATCGTGCTGATGCGCGCAGGGCTCACAAGCGCGATTCCCGGCGTGTGGCTGCTCCTTTACGGCACGGGCGTGATCACGGGCGGCATGTTCTCGGTCAGAGCAGTTCCTGCGATGGGTTTGTGTTTTATGGCTCTCGGCGCCATCGCCCTTTTTAGTCCCCCGGAATGGGCAAACTGGTTCATGGCCGCGGGTTTTGGCGGGCTCCATTTGATCTTTGGCGCCATTATTGTGAGGAAGTACGGTGGCTAAGCAGTCAACAGCAAAACAGGAACGGATACGGAAACAGGATTCGGAAGCCCCACGCACAGCGGGCACGAAGCAAAAGAGTGCTGCCCCGAATCTCGATCGGCTCATTCACGAGCGCCTGCGTCTCGGCATCATCAGCGCCCTGGCCGCGAACGAGTCGATGACCTTCAGCGATCTCAAGAGCCTGCTGAACACCACCGACGGCAATCTCAGCGTCCACGCCCGCAAACTCGAAGAAGCGGGCTACATTTCCTGCTCGAAATACTTCGAAGGCCGCCTGCCAAAAACCGAATATAAACTCACCGCCGCGGGCCGCAGCGCCCTCGAAAACTACCTCAGCCACATGGAATCGCTGATCAAACAGATGCGAAATATCTGATCTGTTAATAGATCGCTTCCCGCCAACGTCATAAACACGGATCGGCACTGATCGAACTTATAGGTCTCGCGCGGCGTATAGCGCCCCGACTCGTCTTATGAAAGCAATTCTCTCGTTTTATTCCGATGCGCTGAAGATCGCCCTGCAGTCGATCTTTGCGCACAAATTGCGGGCTTTTTTGACGCTTATCGGCATCATCATCGGCGTCGCGTCGGTGGTGACCGTCGGCGCATCGATCAGCGGCCTCAACACCTACGTCGTCGAGAAAATCACCAAGGTGCTCGGAAGCAATCACTTCATGATCGCCCGTATGGCGTTTTCCGGCGACATGGACGACGAGGAGTTCGAGCGCCGCAATCGCCGCAATCCGCGAATAAATTGGGACGACTACGAGTGGGTGCGCGATCATTGCGGAACGTGCTCGGAAGTGGGCGCGCAGGTCGGCAGTGGTACGGACCTTAAACAGGACGGCATCGAGTTTCCGGGCGCCCAGGTCTTCGGTTCGTCGGCAAACATGGTCGACATCGAAGACAAGACGATCGAGCTCGGCCGCTTCATCTCAGACGATGAAGTCCAGCGCTCGGCGATGGTGGTAGTCCTCGGCGCGGACATCAGAGAAAAATTCTTTCCAAACACAGATCCGATCGGCAGGACGTTGAAAGTTCGTGGGCTGCCGATGCGTGTCGTCGGCGTTGAAGAGAAGCGCGGTTCGTTTTTTGGCGGCTCCTTCGATCGTCACATCTACCTTCCCGTGACGACTCACCTCCAGATCTTCGGCCGTAACGGACTTCAGATTCACGGCAAGGCCCACTCGCGCGAAACGTTTCACGACGCAATCGAAGACGCGCGCGTTGCGATGCGCATCAAGCACCGGCTGAATGGCAATGAAGAAGACGACTTCGGTCTCGTTAACGTTGAAGAGCTGAGCAACCAGATCGACGAGTTTACCGGCGCGATCGCGATGGTCGTTATTCCGATCACACTCATCACGCTCGTTGTCGGCGGCATCGTCGTGATGAACATCATGCTCGTGAGTGTCACTGAAAGAACTTTCGAGGTTGGTTTGAGAAAAGCAGTCGGCGCGACGCGACGTCAGATCCTGCTGCAGTTTCTGATCGAATCCGGGATCCTCTGCGCCTTGGGCGGGATAATGGGACTGCTGATCGCCTGGGGCATCACTACATTGATCACGACGCTTGCATCGATCACGATGACGATCACGATCGGTTACATCCTGCTGGCGCTCATCGTCTCGACGGTGGTGGGAATGGTGGCCGGAATTTATCCAGCATTTAAGGCTGCGCGACTCGATCCGATTCTCGCGTTGACGAAAGCATAATGAAACTGCGATTTCCAAAAGGCATCCTGCGCGAGACTTTGAAGATGGCGATCGACAGCGTTCGCGGTCACAAGTTTCGCAGTTTTCTCACGGTGCTCGGAATCGTGATCGGCGTGATGACGGCGATCTGCATCGCATCGCTTCTCACAGGTTTGCGCCAGAACATTGTCGCGATGATCGAAGAGTATGGAACAAACAACATCTACGCGTTCCATCTCTCCACTGGACCACGCACGAGTGAAGACCGTTCCGAACGACTGCGCAAGCCGCTCACAGTCGCCGACGCAGAAACAATCAAAGCACAAGCTCCCGCAGTCGAAGACGTAGCCCACATCGCCCCCAATGTGGGCTACGGTGGTGGTCCATTCGACGACAACATCACTTACCAGGGGCGCAATTATCGCTGGGGAAACACGCAGGGAGTTTCACCAAACTACGCCGACATCACGAACATCGTCATAAAAGAAGGCCGGTTCATCACTGACTCAGACGATTCACAGCGCTCGAATGTGATGGTGCTTGGCGTGAACGCGGCTGACGCGCTCTTCCCCGGTTATGCGCAGATTGCCGGTGCGCAGGTGCGCATGGGTGGTTACAACTTCGAAGTCATCGGCGTGCTCGAGAAACGCAAGGCCGGCTTCTTCGGCGAGAATGAAGAAGACAACGCCGTCTACATTCCTTTCCGCACCGCGCAAAAGATCGCGCCGGCGAAGGGCTACTTGCTGCTTGTGATTCGCGGGCGCACGGGCCAGGTTGGCGAAGCGCTGACTCAAGCCGAAGAGATTCTCCGTCGACGCCGGCAGGTGAAGTTTGGCGATCCAAATAACTTCGACATCAAGACCGCCGATAAGTTTATCGAACAGTTTGACAGCATCACGGCGATGGTCGGACTGATCGCGATCGCGATTTCGAGTCTTGGTCTACTCGTCGGCGGCATCGGCGTGATGAACATCATGCTGGTAAGCGTCACTGAACGCACGAAAGAGATTGGCGTGCGTAAAGCGATCGGCGCGCGGCGTCGCGACATCGTGCGGCAGTTTCTGTTTGAAGCGATGATGCTGACGTTTCTTGGCGGCGTGCTCGGCGTGCTGCTCGCGATCGGCATTGGCCGTCTGCTGATGTTAATTATTCCGAGTATGCCGGCTACGATTCCGACATGGGCCGTTATCACTGGTCTGACTGTTTCGATCGGCGTTGGGCTGATCTTCGGCGTGTGGCCCGCGCGCAAAGCGTCGAAACTCGATCCGATCGAGTGTCTCAGATACGAGTAAGCCACAGATTTTCGCGGAATGAACACGGATTTAGTGTAAGCTGCGGCTGTGGATCGCGACTTCACGAAGGAATTCCTGTCCTACATCCAGGTCGAGAAAGGCCTCGCGCGTCACACGCTCCAGAGCTACAGGCGCGATCTCGATCGATTGCAGAGTTGGGCCACCTCACTTGGAAAACCGATCACAGATCTAACGCGCGGCGATCTTCGCAGGTGGATTGCGAGTCTTTCACGTGAAGGACTGGCGCCGACTTCGATCGCGCGAGCAGTGAGTGCGACGCGCGGCTTTTTCAAGTTTCTAATGCTCGACGGGCACATCACATCGAACCCGGCGGAAGACCTCGACACGCCGCAACGTTTCAGTTACCTGCCGAAGTTTCTCACTGAAGACGAGATCAATCGTTTGCTTGCGGCGCCCGACGTCTCTACTGAGGAAGGCGTGCGCGATCGCGCGGTGCTGGAAGTGATGTATGCGACGGGACTGCGCGTGTCGGAAATGGTCGCTCTGAAAGACGCGGACGTTGATCTGCTTGCGGGGCTCGTGGTGTGTCATGGCAAAGGCAGCAAGGAACGTCGCGTGCCGCTTGGGAAAAGCGCGATTCACTGGTTGCGGCAGTATGCTTCGGTGAAAGCGGGTTATGGCAAGCACACGGCGCCGAATGTTTTTCTGTATCGCGGCCGCCCGTTCACGCGTCAACTCGCATGGTCCATGATCAAGCGCCACGCTGAGAAGGTCGGGATCAAGAACGTTTCGCCACACACGCTGCGGCACAGTTTTGCGACTCACCTGCTACAGCACGGCGCTGACTCGCGTTCCGTGCAGGCGCTGCTCGGGCACAGCGATATTTCGACGACGCAGATCTACACGCACATCACCGACATGCATTTGCGGTCTGCCTACGATCGCTTTCATCCGCGTTCTCGTAAGAAGCCGGGGTTGCAGAATGTTCAGGATTAACGAGCCTTCTGAACGGGACGTCGCGAAGTTTATTGAGAGCCAGCGCAACCTCAACTTTACGTATCGTGACGTCGGTGCGACGAACACAACGCCGCCTGCAGGGTTCACTGTCGATCACAATCGCATTCAACTCGGATCTGGAGAAGATACGTTTCGACGTGGAGTTGATGTGCTGAAGAACTGGCGACATTTTGATCTCGGCTGGGTGACGATCGTGCCGCGCGGTGTGAAGCTTGAAGTCGGCGCGACTGTCGCAGTTAAAGCGAGGGCGTTTGGGAGTTGGTCGCTCAGTGCCGCGCGTGTGATTTACATGATCGAGGAGCCGCGACGTTTTGGATTTGCTTACGGCACGTTGCCGGACCATGTCGAGTGTGGTGAAGAGCGGTTTCTGATTGAGTGGTTGCCCGATGATTCGGTGTGGTACGACATACTTGCGTTCTCAAGGCCGCGGCATCCGCTCGTCAGGATGAGCGCGCCGCTCGCCCGCATGCTGCAAAAACGTTTCGCGCGTGATTCAAAAGAACGTGTTAGACAGGATTTACAAGATTTGCAGGATTAACATGTAAATCCTGTTAATCCTGTAAATCCTGAAATCTTGTCAAAGGTTTTTGTGACGTGGTGCACGGCGGCGAGTTCCTTCCGAGTTTTCTAAAAACAAGATCGACGCACTCCTCCGCCAGGCTTCGATACGTCGTAAGTTTTCCGCCTACAATCGACAGCAGATTCTTCAACTCCGGGTGTTCGCGGATGAAATGCCTCCGTGTGGTGTTTTGCCATGGCAGCGGGCGAACGCCTACGTACGTGAAGAGTATTTGATCGCGAGTGAGCTGGGCGCTGGGAAACGCCAGATTGGTCTCAGAAATTAAATAATCGATTTCCCACGATTCGGTGCGGACCTGATCCGGGTCACCTTCAACGCGAACGTCCGTAGTACCAATCAAATATTTTCCGTTCCACGGGATGATGAAGAACGGACGGCTGTCACTGCGCGCTTCGAGATAGATCCCATTACTCGAAGCACCCGGGAACGGCGGCACAACAATGTGACTTCCCTTCGTCCCGCCGATCAGCCTTGGGCTCTCGACAGGCGCACGCTCGAGCACCAGGTCGACCCATGGTCCGGCAGCGTTTATCACTACGCCCGCGAAGGCCGAACGCGTCTCCCCATCGACCAAAAACTCAACGCCCGTGACGTTCCCATTTTCAACAAGCAGTTTTGTAACCGGCGCGTGCGTGATCACATGCGCGCCGCACTCCTTCGCCGACATAACATTCGCGCAAACGAGCCGTTCCGGGAACTCAACCTGCGCGTCGAAGTACAACGCCGAACCAACTAAGCCTTCCGCATCCAACCCCGGCGATTCTTTTAGCGTTTCAGCGCGTGAAAGCATCCGGTGCCGCGGCAAAGACTTTCCTGCCGACAGCAGGTCATACGCGATCATGCCCGCGCGAATCGTCGCACGCCCTCGCTTGCTGTGTTTGTAGATCGGAATCGCAATCGGAAGTGGCCGCACTAGACCAGGAGCGATTCGCAACAGAATCTCGCGTTCGCGAAGCGACTCGCGCACTAGTCGAAACTCGAAGTGTTCGAGATACCGCAGACCGCCGTGAATCAAACGCGTTGAAGCACTACTGGTCCCGCCCGCGATTTCGCCCTTTTCAAGCAGCAGAACTTTCAGCCCGCGCATAGCAGCGTCGCGAGCGATGCCGGCGCCGTTAATGCCGGCGCCGATAATGATTACGTCATACGTCAACAAAGATGATAAATTCCCATCCGTGCGAATCATCCTAACCATTCTAAGCGTCGTCCTCTTGTTCACCACAGTGCAGGGCCAGAGCGGCTACGAAAGACGATCGCCCCCGACTGTGTCTGTCGAAGCAAAAGCCGAGATGGAAGCGAAGCTAAAGGAGGCGCAGGCGCAGTACGACGCCAACCCGAAGAGTGCCGACGCGATCATCTGGCTCGGACGCCGTCTCGCGTATCTCGGTCGTTTCACCGAGGCCATCGACACTTACACGAAAGGCATCGCGCTCTTTCCGTCTGACGCACGCTTCTACCGCCATCGCGGCCACCGCTGGATTACCTTACGGCGTTTTGATCGTGCAATCAGCGACTTTCAAAAGGCGGCTCAGTTGATCAAGGGCAAGCCTGACGAGATCGAACCCGACGGCCAACCCAACGCGCGCAACATTCCGACCAGCACGCTGCACTTCAACATTTGGTACCACCTCGGGCTCGCCTATTACCTCACGAACCAAAAGCAACTGGCGCTCAGGGCGTACCGCGAATGCATAAAAGTTTCGGACACTCCCGACCGGCTCGTCGCCACCAGTCACTGGCTTTACATGACCCTGCGCCGTTTGAAACGAGAGCGTGAGGCGGCGAAAGTCCTCGAACCAATCAAAGAGGGAATGGACATTATCGAAAACGACAGTTACTACCAGCTGCTCCGTATGTACCAGGGTCACATCTCCGCAGACGAGCTTCTAAAGCAGGTAAGAAAGGAGCGCGACTCCGCTGCGTCGCACAGCATTCTTTATGGAATTGGAAACTGGCACTCGTACCACGGTCGCCACGCACAAGCCTTTGACATCTTCAGCGGGATCTTGGGGAGTAACCAATGGACCAGTTTCGGCTACATCGCCGCCGAAGCGGCCACTCCTTTCAAACTACGTCGTACATAAACCGATCTCGCCCGCACCAAATCGTATTAGCGCTACACGCTTCGAGTCACGATAGTAGTTGGCCGTTGATGGCCCGACCTTTCCTCACGCAACTGTAAAAAATTTGAGCTTTCTCAAGCCGTGATTAGTCGTCCGACTATCCGCACTCGCTCGTTTGAGAATTCTCAATTCATTCTTATCCCCTTTAAAAGGACATTTGCGGGCATACGCGTTGCTCAAATCCGGCCCAACCGCACTTCAGATCAAGAAGGAGTATCTACAATGCGAGTCTCCCGACCAAACATCACCCTTCTCCTTTCTCTTTTACTCATCCTGTTTTCGATCACCACCGCCCGCGCCGACGACGATGACGAGCCCGATGAATACGACGTTAAAGCACGCGTCGTCCGCATCAGCCTGGTCGAGGGCGAAGTTAACCTGAAACGCCACGGCAACCAGGACTGGGAACGCCTGCGACTGAACTACCCGCTCGTCGAAGGCGACACCGTTGCGACCGGCACAGAGAGCCGGCTCGAGATCCAGGTCGACTCGCGAAACTTCGTGCGACTCGCGGGCAGCTCCGTTCTTCGTATCGTCACGTTGCGCGACGAGGGGATCGCGCTGAGCGTCCTCGAAGGCACGGCCACAGTTCGGCTCGCGAAGTTTGAGCGTGAACGCGAATACTTCGAGCTTGACGGACCGAAATCCACTCTCGCCGCGGAGAAAATAGGACTTTACCGCGTTGACGTTCCGCGCGACGGTCGTGTGCGTTTCACAGTGCGCGACGGCGGAAGCGCGCGTATTTATTCAGACACTTCAGGCTTCACCCTGCGCGACGGTCGTTCGGCGGAGTTGATCGTTACCGGTGAAAACGCCGGCGACTGGGAATTCCTCGTTGCCGCGCCACTCGACGCAACCGACAACTGGGTCAGCGATCGGGAACGGTATCTCGCCCAGCGACTCCGCTACGACGTTAAGTATTTTGACGAGCACGTCTGGGGTGCTGAAGATCTCGACGCCTACGGCGATTGGCTCTACACGAACGACTTCGGATGGATCTGGCGTCCGCGCGGGACCGTCCTCGCTAACTACAGCGACTGGGCGCCGTATCGCTACGGGCATTGGACCTGGATGCCGCCGTATGGCTGGACGTGGGTGGGTTACGAACCGTGGGGCTGGGCGCCGTATCACTACGGTCGCTGGGTATTTCACGACAACTACTGGGCCTGGGTGCCGCGCAGCAAGTTTCATAAGAAACGAAGTTGGTGGCGGCCTGCGCTCGTAGCGTTTGTGTTCGATATCTCCTTTGGAAACGACATCTGCTGGTATCCGCTTGGGTACTACCATCGCGATCCTCATTCGCGACGGTATCGTCACTACGATCGCAATTCCGGTTACGGTCATGGTGGTGGACGTGGCGGTTCTTACGGTGGTGGTGGTGGCCACAGTGGCGGAGGAGGAGGCCGGCCGAACGACCCGCGTCGCTATGACGGCGATAAGCCGTGGCGTGGTGTGACGAGAGTGCCGCGTAGAGATTTTGGCACGCCGGATGGACGCGGGCGACCGGTTGACGATGAGCGAGTTGCACGTCGCGTGGTCGACGCTCCGCCTGCGAATACCAATCTACCGACGCGTGATGGTGCTGGTGGTGGGAATGGAACTGTCTCGACTGGAGATAACAATCCGGTTGTGAATCGTCCGGCGGTTCGACTTCCCGTCATGAATATTCCGGATCGTCAGACTGGTGCGAGTGAACGGACGCCTGGTGTTGCGCTGGATGAAGACTTGCGACGCACGCGCGTTTTCCGCGGACGTGAACCGAGACCGGTGCAGCCGACCGAGACTACGGAAAGCCGGCCGACAGGTGCTGTCGCGCGGCCTGAGCCACGACCGGCAGCTCCACCGCCAACCGAGGCTCCGCGAAGCGAACCACGCAATGAGCCGCGGATTCCGCGCACAGAGACACGGATTGAACCGCGGAACGAACCACGCAATGAACCTCGAAACGAACCGCGTCGCGAACAGCCGAAGTATGAGGCGCCGGTGTCTGCGCCGCGCGAGTCGCCGAAGTTAGAGAGACCGGAGCCGCGATCGGAACCAAGGTCAGAGCCGAGGTCGCAGCCGCGATCCGAGCCGAGGTCGGAGCCGAAACCTGAGGCGCCGCGTTCGCAGCCGGCCCCGCGGAATGATCCGCCGCCGCGGAACGATCCTCCGCCGCGGAACGATCCTCCGCCGCGGAACGATCCGCCACCAAGGAACGATCCAGCACCGCGCAACGATCCGCCGCCGCGTTCGGATCCGCCACGTGAGTCGCCACGTGCCGAGACGCCGCGTGAGTCACCTAAGCGACCCGATCAACCCATGTTGTAGTTCTATGGAGACCCGAGAGGCACACAATGCACAGAACAAGTTCAAGGTCCCGTTCCCTTAAACTTCACTCACCTGTGCTTTGTGTGCCTTTTGTGGTTGGCTCGATCTTCATCCGCGGAAGCTTCCGCACCTGCCCGTCGATACTTGAATCCGTCTCACCGATTTGCATCGCTCCCATGCGCCTGTAAAAACCTGCGGCGTTCGGATCCGCTGAAAGCTCAACAGCACTCACATCCAACGCCGCAGCCCTCTCCATCGCATCGAGAAAAAGCTCCTTGCCGATACCCGTTCCAATGCACGCAGGCGTCACCCACATGTGTTCGAGTTCGGCTTTGCTGTCCGCAACGCATAAAGCGTAGAAGCCGCGCAACTGGCCGTCTTCTTCGGCAACATAGACGTGATTGTCGTTAATGAAATCGGAAGAGATGGTGAGGTCCGATTCCCAGTGTTTGATCCAGTGTTCGGGATAGCCCCAGTAGCGCTTCGCATCGAGCGCGATCTGCGTCAGCGCGTTTGCTTCTTCGGGTGATGATCGGCGGATGATCACTGAAGTTGCCACACTGATCCGTCAGCGTATGTCACACGCACGATCAATACGCGCCCTTCGAATCCTGCTGCTTCTTTCTTGTCGAGCGAGTAGATGCTGACGCGGCGCGTCGGCGGTGTGGGGAGAGTAAAAACCAGTTCCTTCTGCTTGCCGGGTGCGATATTTTGCACACTCGTGAATTGCCGTCGATCGAGTTCGTCACCAGTGAAAGAATCGACGAACACGTAGTCCCAATCAATCTCTTTGATCTGTTTCGAGCTCGTGTTCTTTACTGAGGCGCGATAGAGAAAGTAGTAACGCGGTGGTTTACTGTTCTGGTTCTCCGCAGCGACGATCGCGGCGTCTGCCTTTGCTTCTTTTTCGAATTTGCCTACTTCAGGAGAGTTACTTCGCTTAGCATCCGAGACGCGTTTCTCGGCGCGCGCGCGAAACTGCATCTGGTGAAAGTTCTCGTTTGGACCACCGAAAGGACTGCGTTCCCAATTCAGTCGCTCTTTGCTCCAACTATATTTGACAAGTTCGATTTGAGCGTTCTCCGAGGTTGGCTCCTGCGCCTGGACTACCGGCGCAATGAAGAGGAAAGAAAGCAACACGACTGTGACTCTCATCGCTTCGCTCCTTATCAGGAATTGGGTGGCGAGCATTATCGCACTTCCTGGCGCGTGGGTAAATAAATTGGGGCGGCCCTCCGTGGCCGCCCCAGGTTGAAACACCGCTTTATTCGTGGCGGGGCGGTTACGGAGTGCCGCCCCTGCAATCAACCTAGAAGATGTACCTCAAGCCAACGACGATACGACGGTTGCCACCGTTGGTACCCCACTGGTTGAGGAAGTTCGTCGAGTTGACGCGGCCTTCGGGAATACCGAAGTCACGCGTGTTGGTTGCATTGTTGAACTCCGCGCGAAGCTGAATTCTCTGATTCTCACCAATGCGCGTGTTCTTGAAGATTCCCAGGTCAAGGTTGTTGATGCCGTCGGCGCGCAGAATGTTGCGGCCGGCGCTACCAACACGCTGAACGTTGGTGATTCTCTGGAACAATCCCGCTCCACCAGCAGCGAGGATTTCCGGAACGGTCATGTTGCCGAGCGCAAGGTTCGTGTTCAGGTTTGGACGAATCGCATCGCCAACCAGGGTGTTGATGCCGGAAAGAGCACCGGCCGGATCCGAGCCATTCAAAACCGTGAACGGCGCGCCACTCTGGAAAGTGAAGAACCCGTTGATCTGCCAACCACCAAGCA
>DASTQB010000293.1:0-8724 GCA_035761985.1 Pyrinomonadaceae bacterium | reverse complement strand
AGATCGTTTAGAGATTAGTCTGGTAGCGATTGGCAAGCCGGTAAGTCTTCATTACACGCTCGACGGTTCCGAACCTGGTCCTGCTTCGCCGAAGTTTTCCAAAGCGTTCGTCATCGATGCCGATACGACGGTCAAAGCGATTGCGATTCGTGCTGATGGCGCTCGAAGTTTGACCGTGACGGCGAAGTATCACCGCATTCCGCACGACTGGAAGATCAGTTTGGAGTCGAAATACAGTTCGCAATACACGGGGGGCGGCGACTTCGCATTGATCGACGGCATTCGCGGAACAGAAAACTGGAGTGGCGGCGGATGGCAGGGCTACTGGGGCAAAGACTTCGTCGCCGTCATCGATCTTGGAAACGTGCAGCAGGTTTCGAAGATCGGCGCGGGGTTTTTGCAGGACATGGGGTCGTGGATCTGGATGCCGGGGCGTGTCGAGATTGAGCTTTCGGTGGATGGAAAGACGTTTGGACCGGCGTTGTCGATCGCGAATGAGGTTTCTGAAAGGGAAGGCGGGACCGTGATCCGCGACTTCGTTAAAACGATCCCGCCGCAGAGTGCGCGCTACGTTCGTATCCGCGCGGTTAACTTTGGAAAGATTCCCGCATGGCATCCGGGAAGCGGAGGCGATGCGTGGATCTTTGTTGATGAGATCCTGATCAAAGAATAGGTCCTATAGGACTTATAGGACCTATTTGACCTATACGTGCATTACCAGGCTATCTCGAATTCATAGTCCGACGCGCCGCCGCGTGGATCCCTGATCCGCACGACTGCTGTGTAGTCGTTTTCGCGCGATGGTTGTTGCTCGATGAAGATCTCGCCGCGGCCACGTCGCTGCGTCAGCCTGATTGTTACACGACGGTAGGGTAGTGAATTCGTAAAGTTTGGCTGCCCGTCATAGTACGCGGTGCCGCCGATCGTTTCGACTTCCGCCGTGCCGCCACGAATTCGAATGCGCACGTCGTCGTCAACTCGCCCTCGCCAGGTCATCCGGCCACTGCGGTTGCCGCCGCCTGTGTCGGGATCCTGACCGCCGCCACCGCCGCCGGGAAGTTCGCGTGAGATGTCGGTCATCAGGCGCTGAATGTTGAACCACGTGTTCCGTTGCAGACTGTTGCGTTCGACGGAACGAGCGAGAGTCGACAGTAGATCGAAGGCCTCGCGCAGCTCTGCGTTGCGACGACGATCGGAGACCATGCGGGAGAAGGTTTGGGCCGCCGCGCCAAACTGTTGTGCGGCCATCATGGATTCGGTGTCGTTGCGATTGTTTCGAGAGGAGTTTGCGTAGTTGTTGTAGCTTTGGTTCGCGAAATCCTCGGCCTCGCGTGCGAGCCGGGAGGCGAGGTCGCTGAGACGATTGTTAGCCTGGCCGAACTGGGAGAAGGCTGGAGTGGCGAAGAGCAAGATTGCAATAGCGGCTACTAGGTTTTTTGTAATCATAGTCCCTCCTGGCTTTCATAATCGTGCGCCCGCGTCGTACGTGTCAACCGAATTTTACGCCGAGGATTAACGCAAATAACGCAAATAAAGCATTTGTATGCGCATCTAACCTGGTGCGCTAACCGAGAGCCCGGCACCCTTTGGTTTTTGGGCTTTTTGTTATAATAGCGCGCGAGTTTTAGATGTTGGGCTTACCCGACAAGGAGTTTAAGAAAAGAATGAGTTGGAACCAATCTTCCTACATGCCGGCGGATGTTCGCGATGTGCGCGTCACCGCCTTTTTAAGCAAGGTTTATGGATGGATGTTTCTCGGCCTCCTGATTACCGCAGGTACGGCGGTCGTCGTGGCATCCTCACAAACGCTGATCGAAACGTTCATTTTGAATCGAATTTTGTTCTGGGGCCTTGTGATCGCACAACTCGGGCTCGTTTTCTACCTCTCAGCCCGCGTCGATAAAGTTGCGCCCGCGACGGCGGCCGGGCTCTTCATGTTGTACTCAGCACTGACGGGCATAACGTCGTCCGTGATCCTGCTGGTTTACACAGGCGCCTCGATCGCCTCAACGTTCGTCATAACCGCGGCCATGTTTGGATCGCTGGCTGTGTTTGGCACGTTCACCAAGCGAAGTCTCGCCGGCGTGGGGCAATTTATGATGATGGGACTGATCGGGTTGATCATCGCCTCGATCGTCGGTCTCTTCTGGCAGAACAGTGCGTTGCACTTTGTGATCTCGGTAGTCGGCGTGCTGGTGTTTACCGGCCTGACTGCGTGGGATGCGCAGCGCCTGAAAGAGATGGCGGTGGCGCTGCCTGACGGGCGGGTTGGCTCGTACGCCGTTGTTGGCGCGTTGTCGCTCTACCTCGACTTCATCAACCTGTTCTTCTTCCTGCTTCGGCTGATGGGCGGCAGAAGAGACTAATCGCGGATTACCGCAAATAGAAATCCACAGATTACGCAGATTTGTTCGGCGTAATCTGTGGATTTAGTTGTTTTGAGTTTAGCTTTTCGGCGCGAAGCCTCGCTTCTTCATGAGCGCGTCGATCTTCGGATCGCGTCCACGGAATGCGCGGTAAGCGTCAGCCGGGTCCATCGTGTTGCCGATCGAGAAGACGTGCTTGCGCAGTCGCTCCGCCACGGCTTTATCGTACGGTCCTTTGCCTTCAACAAACGCGCCGAACGCGTCGGCCGTGATCACGTCTGACCACAGATAGCTGTAGTAACCTGCCGAATACGAATCACTCGAGAAGACGTGCAGGAAGTGCGGCGTGCGATGGCGCATCACGATCTCTTTCGGCATGCCGAGTTGTGCGAGAGTCTCGCGCTCGAATGCGTCCGCGTCGATCTTGCGATCGCCCGCGAGGTGCAACTTCATATCGACGAGTGCGGCCGACAGGTATTCAACGGTTGCAAAGCCCTGGTTGAACGTTGCCGAACGACTGATCTTGTCGACGAGAGCTTGCGGAATCGGCTTGCCGGTCTCGTAGTGAAGCGCAAACTTCTGGAGCACTTCAGGAGTCGAGAGCCAGTGTTCGAGCAGTTGGGACGGAAACTCGACGTAGTCGCGCGGAACCGCGGTTCCCGCTACCGAAGGATACGTGACGTTGGAACTCAAGCCGTGCAACGCATGACCAAACTCATGGAACATCGTCGTCGCATCGTCCCAGGAGATCAGCACCGGCTCGCCGGGTTTACCTTTCACGAAGTTTGAATTGTTCGAAACGATCGTGGTGATCTCGCCGTTGATCCGTTCCTGCGTGCGATAGGCATTCATCCATGCGCCTGAACGTTTTCCGGCACGCGCGTACGGATCGAAATACCAGAGACCGATGTGCTTTTTGGAAGTCTTGTCCGTCACTTCCCACACGCGAATGTCCGGGTGTGCGACCGGAACGTTTGTGACCGGCGTGAAGTTGAAATTGAAGAGCTCACCCGCAACCCAGAAGATGCCTTCGCGCAACTTCTCGAGCTGGAGATAGGGCTTCACTTCATTCTGGTCGAGGTCGAATTTCGCTTTCCGGACTTTCTCCATGTAATAACGATAGTCCCACGGTTCGATCTTGATCTTCGCGCCTTCCTTGTCGGCGAGTGCCTGCATGTCGGCAACTTCTTCATGGACGCGCGCGACGGCGGGCTTCCAGACTGCTTCCATCAACTCCATGGCGCGTTCGGGCGTTTTGGCCATCGAGTTTTCCAGACGCCAGTGAGCGTGCGTCGCATAGCCAAGCAGCTTCGCTCGCTCGGCGCGGAGTTGCAGGATCTCGGTGATAATCGCGTTGTTGTCGTTGGCGCCGCCGTTGTCGCCTCGGTTGACGAACATGCGCCACGCCTTTTCACGCAAGTCACGGCGATCGGAGTAAGTCAAAAACGGATCGATCGAAGAACGCGTGTTCATGATCACCCACGTGCCTGGTTGTTTCTTCGCTTCCGCAGCGGCTGCGGCGGCATCGCGGAGTGATTGCGGCAGTCCCGCCAGTTCCTCTTCGCTTTTCAGTACGATGAACTGGTCTGTCTCTTCGGCGAGTACGTTCTGACTGAACTTCGTGAACAGCCCGGCGAGTTGCTGATTGATCTGCGAGAGCCGTTTCTTGGCGTCTGCGTTCAACCGCGCCCCAGCGCGAACGAAGTTTGTGTAATAAAGCCAGGTGACGCGTTGTTGCTCGGGCGTGAGCTTCGCTTTCGCAGGCGAGTTGTAAACCGCCTCGATGCGTTTGAAGAGAGCTTCGTTTTGCGTGATCTGATCGTTGAAAGCCGCGAGTTTCGGCGCCATCTCGCGTTGCACTGCCTGGTAATCGGGCGTGCTCATCGTCGCTCCCCAAACGCCGTACAACGTGCCTACGCGGTTGAGTGTGCGGCCGGCGCGTTCGAGGGCGGCGATCGTGTTTTCGAAGTCGGGCGCAGCGGTATCCGCGGCGATCTTCTGGATCTCGGCAAGCTGTTCGGCCATCGCGGCTTCGAGTGCCGGTTTGAACAGCGGGACCTGGACACGGTCGAATGGCGGCACACCGCCGTACGGACCTTCCCATTTGGCGAGCAACGGGTTCTCGGTTGAATTTAGGTTCATTGCGTTAGCAATCATCGCGGTAGCAAGGAGCAGCACGGCGCTGCGAAGAATCAAATCGCGCATGTTTATAGATCCAATCTGTTTTAAATTTCAGCGACGGTGAGCAACCGCCGGGGAGAGTTTCGCAGTCAGGTAGTATAGCCGTAAAGAAGGGTAAAGGGTTAATAGGGGCAGTGGCGGCACCCGCTGCCGCAGCAGTAGCCACGGCGCTGGAGGTAGCTGGCCGTGAAGACCATGAAGCCGTTTTCGAAGTAGTAATCCTTTCCTTCCGTTAGGGAACCTTTGAGTTGAGGAACGTCGATCTGTTGAAAACTGTTTGCATCGGTAGTTTCGAACAGTTCGGGATGAATCAGTTGAGCCAGCAACTCTGCGCCTTCCACTACACGCGGGCCCGGTCGCGCGAAAAATGAATTCGCGTCGACTGCGTAGACACGATTGTTACGCGCAGCGGGTAGATCGAAAAAAGGCGACGTGCTCCGGCGAGCGAAGACGTTCCACACCTGCTTCATCGTCTGCTCCAGGTTGAAACCACACGGCATGATTGCGAGAACTTCCGGCGCGCACGCTGTGATCTGATCCCAGCTGACGCGCACAGACTCACCACGTTCACGTCCAAGCTCGTCGATGCCGCCGGCGATCTTCACGAGTTCGGGCACCCAGTGGCCGCTTGCATAAACCGGATCGAGCCACTCCATACAGAACACACGTGGTCGCGTCGACGCTTTTGATACGCGATCTTTCAATTGTTCGAGACGCAGGTAACAGTCGTTTACGAGGGCTTCGGCTTCTTCAACGCGATTCGTTGCAGCGCCGAGTTCGCGGACGTTGTCGAAGATCTCGTCGAGTGATTGTGGCGTGAGCCAGAGTATCTGCGGCGCTTTGGGAAGCGCTTTGAGAACTTGCGAGACTTCGTTTCCCGAAGGCGCACAGACCTGGCAGAGGTTCTGCGTCATGATCACGTCGGGCGCCAGCTCGCGCAGGAGTTGTTCGTCGATCTGGTAGAGGCTTTTGCCTTCGCGCATTCGCTCTGCGACTGCGCGATCGATCTCGCCCTGCGTCATCGTTTCGATCGGCAGGACGTTGCGCACCACCACGGGTTTGCTTTTGATCTCAGGCGGGTAGTCGCACTCATGCGTGATGCCGACGATGGAGTCGGCAAGACCAAGAGCGCATGCGATCTCCGTGGCTGAAGGAAGAAAGGAGACAATACGGACCATGAGCCCAGTGTAGCACTTGACAGGATTTCAGGATTCACACGATTAACATGATTAAGCCAGCAACTGATCAATCGTGTAAATCCTGCTCATCCTGCTAATCCTGGCTAAGGTTCGCCGTCGCCCTTCTTCCCCTTTTTCTTTGCGGGCGCCTCGACCTCGCGTGGCCGAGTGGTAACAGGAGGCGGAGGTTCAACTTTTGGTGTTGCAGGCTCCGTCTTGGGTTGTGGCCTTATTTCTTCCTCGGTCTTCGGTGGCGGCGGCATCGTCTCCTGTTCCAACTTCGGTTGAGTAGCGGCGGCGGGCAGAGTTTCCTCGTCTTCCGACTCGTTGGAGGTCGCCATCAGCTCCGCACGTTCAGCCGCCAACTCGCGCTGGCGCTGGCGGAAGAGTTCGCGCATGTCTTCAGGCATCTCAGGAGCCTTCGGAAATTCTTCCTTCGGTTTGTCCTTGAGATACGTCTTCATGAAGTCGATGAACATCGGCAACGCGCCTTTGCCGCCTGTCATGTCTTTGCCCAGCGACTTCTTCTTGCCGGGATAGCCCATCCACACACCGGTGACGTAAGTCGGCGTGTAACCGATGAACCAGACGTCAGTGTGATCGTTAACCGTGCCGGTTTTGCCTGCGACCTGAACTCCGAGTGAGCTTGCGGCAGTGGCTGTTCCGTTGGTTACGACGCCGCGCATCATCGACACCATCGTCAACGCGACGTATTCGTTCATCACCTTGTACGTAGTTCTTTCCCACTCTTCTAGGGTCGCGCCGTCACGATCGAGAACTTTGCGAATCAGGTGTGGCTCAACACGGATTCCCTTGTTTGGAAAAGCCGAATAGGCGGAGACCATCTGATCGAGCGGCACTTCCGTCGCGCCAAGCGCCGAAGGAAGATACGGCGACATCGGAACTTTGACGCCGAAACGACGCACCATCTGTGCGCCTGTTTGAATGCCGACAGTTTGCAGCAGGTGCACCGCTGGAATATTCATCGACTTCGCGAGCGCAATCTTCATCGGCATGTCGCCTGAACCGAGCGAGCCGTCGTAGTTGTGTGGCTGCCAGTCGCCGATGCGGATTGGTGCGCCGCTAACCGGAGTTTCCGGCGTCATGCCCCACTCCACGGCGGCGGTATAGATGAACGGCTTGAATGCAGATCCTGTTTGTCGATACGCCTGTGTGGCGTTATTGAATTTGTTGGTATAGAAATCGTAACCGCCGACCATCGTGACGATCTCACCGGTCTTTGCGTTGAGCGTCATCATCGCGCCCTGCACAGCCGGGACCTGCGATAGTTCGACTGTCAACCGCCGGTTCTTCTCGTCAACTTCTTTGATTTCAAATTCCGCGAGATGACCGTTTTTGAATTCGTCTTTCGGTTGCCGTTTCCCCCAGCCCATCTCGGCCGCGGTTAGCGTCGCCGTGAAGTTGCCAAAGCGAACTGTCGCTTCGTTACGCGCCCGATCGACCTTCATGATCAGTCCCATCAAGTGACGACCGGGTTCATACTCGTTGCCGTACCAGTCAGGATGTTTGTAGTTCGTGAGTTCCTGTTGTGTTGCCGGACCTGCGCCGTTCGCGACGGTCGTCGGAATCATCGTGTAACTCGAGCGCCAGCCGCTATGCGTGCGATCGTAGTTTCTCAAACCAGCGCGTACGACTTCGTATGCGCGCGTCTGTGCTTCGACATTGATTGTCGTGTAAACGGAAAGACCACCCTGTGCGACGCGCGTCGTGTATCGATCTTCGAGTTCCTGCCGGATGTACTCGACCGGGTAATCGAAGGGGGACGACTTGCGCTGGCCCTGGTAGTAAGCCGTGTCTGCAAGTTGAATCGGTTTTGCTTTCGCGGCGTCGGCTTCAGCCTGGCTGACGAAGCCGTTCTTTGCCATTAAGTCGAGCACGAGATCGCGACGCTCTTTCGCTTTTGCAGGATTTGAAGTCGGCGAGTAATCGCTCGGCGCTTTGGGAATGCCTGCAAGTAGTGCTGCTTCGCCGAGAGTCAGATCTTTGACGTTCTTTCCGAAGTAAGTTTGCGCGCCGGCTTCCATGCCGTATGCGTTCGCACCAAGAAACATGTGGTTGGTATACAACTCCATGATCTGGTTCTTGGTGTAGTAGCGTTCGATCTGGAGCGCGAGGATCCACTCGTTGACCTTGCGCGTGTACGTCTGTTCCTTTGAAAGGAACAGGTTCTTGGTGAGCTGTTGCGTCAGCGTTGATCCGCCTTCGAGCCTGTCGGTGGTGAGGTTCTTCCACGCAGCGCCCATGATGCGAATGGGATCGATGCCGATGTGATCGTAGAAGCGGACGTCTTCAACGGCGAGAATCGCATTCTTTAGTAGTGGCGGAATCTCTTCGTACTTGAGTGGGATTCGTTTCTCGAGTGCGAATTCGCCGATCACTGTTTCGCCATCGTCAGCATAGACCCTCGTCACAACGCTGGGACGGTAAGTAGCGAGGGCGGCGACCTCGTTTGCGGCGCGTGAGTAGTTCAACTCATACGCAGCGATGATGCCCGTCAAACCTCCGGCAGCGAGCGCTAAAAGCAGGACGGTTGGTAACCAAAGGCGTGCCAGGAGGTGTCTACGTTGTTCAGGAGGTGTATTAATAATCGCGGTTGGCGAATATTTTGATGAATTCAGAGCCATTAGTTAAGTTTCTCCCAAAAGAGGGTGCCTTTATTCAGTCGTTGAGGGCAACGTGGCTACCCACAGAAGCCGGGGGAGAGGCGTTTTGCGTCGGAAATTATACCGTAAGTGCGGCGTTAATTCGGAGCGCGGCTGCGGTCGTGTTTTCAGTGGTGAGACTTTATAATGACTCTGCTCGCAATGGGGGCGACAGGCTTCGACAGGAACCTGAACGATCGTCGCGATGCATGCCGGGCTACCTTATGCAGCTCGTTAAAACGCGTAGGGAAACACAACTGCCAATAACAATGAATTGGCTCTCGCTGCCTAATTAAGCACCGAGCGTCTCGCCGCAAGTTGCTCATGCGCGCGGAG
>DASTQB010000292.1:0-10014 GCA_035761985.1 Pyrinomonadaceae bacterium | reverse complement strand
GAGTACCTTTACAACGTGCTGAAGCCACGTCAGATAGTCAACATCGAAGTGCAAAGTCCCGGCGAGCAGCCGCGCGAACTCGAGTTGAAAGCGAAGGTACAGACCGGGAAGGTCGTTTTCGATCTGACCAGCTCACAGGATCTCAATGCTTACTGGAGAGACCTCGAAGACGAATATCGCATGGGTGCACATCGCTTCGTTGAAATTGGCAAGGAGGTCGCGATCTGGCGTTTGCCTTCGTTCGATCTGTCTGAAGACGGTGTTGATGAATACGTCGACAAAGTGAAGAAAGCAAAAACGTTGATCCTGGACCTGCGGCGCAATGGTGGAGGCGACGTTGAAACACTCCGCCGGCTCGTCGGCAACCTGTTCGATCGCGATATCACGATCGGCGAGCAGAAGTTGCGCAAGGAGTCGAAGCCGCTGATAGCGAAAACTCGTGGCGACAATGGCTTCAAAGGACGTTTGATAGTGCTGGTTGATAGTGAATCGGGTTCTGCGTCGGAAGTTCTTGCTCGTGTGGTGCAGTTGGAGAAAAGAGGCACGGTGCTCGGCGATCGCACGGCGGGGAAGGTGATGAGAAGCCGTCTTTACCCGCACCAGATCGGACTCGATACGGTTGTGTACTACGCCGTGAGTGTGACCGATGCCGACTTGATCATGACTGACGGGAAAAGCCTCGAGAACGTGGGCGTAGTCCCTGACGAGCTTCTGCTCCCAACGGCAGAGGAGCTGCGTGCGCAGAAAGATTCCGTTCTTTCGCGTGCGATAGCATTGGCGGGCGCCACGCTCGATCCCGTCGAAGCCGGGAAGCTGTTCCCGTTCAAGTGGAAGCCATAGGTTTAGAAAACATAGGTCCTGTACGGTCCTATACGACCTATAGGACCTATAGGACCTATAAGTGTGTGATCCTGTTTCACTTGATCTTCCTGCCGCGCCACACCTCTTTTCCATCCTGATGGATCACAAGCAATGCCTGGCCGCCGGCGTCTTTGATAAAGCTGTACGTCGAGCGCGGAGCGTCTTTGACGAAGAATACAGTTTCACTCTCAGGCGACAGTTCGCGTTTCTCACCCGTACCCTGCTGGATCATCAACTTGTCGGCGTCACGCGTGACGGAAAGCGTCGCTGACTGCTCTCCCTGGTACACACCCGTATAACCATCGAATACCTTCGGATCAACTTTTGCCACAACACGCTCGGGAATCAAACCAGGTATGTAAAAGTTGGCCACGCCGATCGCGATCGCTTCGGCATTCGCATTGTCGCCATTAGTCAGCACCGCGATCGAAATCTTGTGATCGACGAACCTTGTGTACTGGGCCCGGAAGCCCGGCAGTGAACCACCGTGATTCACCTGCTTGTGACCCCTGATCGGCTCCAACACCCAACCAAAACCGTAAGCGGAAGTCGAGCCGTTGGTGAGCTTGACAGGCGTCCACATCTGCTCGAGCGTCGTCTTCTTCAAGATGGTCCCGGCATTGAGCGCCGCATCCCACTTTGCAAGATCCGTAACGGTGGAGAGAAACGCTCCACTCGGGCGCAACGCAAAATAGATCGCCGCGTTTTGCAGTTTGCCGTTTCTCCACGCGTATCCGTTGGCGCGGTTCGGCACGAGGTCGGTCATGTTTGTCGTGCGTGTTGAGTTCATTCCGAGCGGTGCAAACACACGTTCGGTCAGGAAATCGCCCCACGGTTTGCCGCTCACTTTGTGAATGATCTCTGCGAGCGTGAAGTAACCGACGTTGCAGTATTCATACTTCTCACCGGGCGTGAATCGCAGTGGCAACGGATAAGCAGTCTTGATCACGTCAGCATCGTTTTGAATTTTGAACGGGTCGAAGCCCGGCGCTTCACGGACGATACCCGACGTGTGCGTCAGCAGGTGGCGAACAGTGATTGGCTTCCACGTGTCGGGCGTTCCTTCCAGAAACTTGCTGACAGGGTCGTCGAGAGTGATCTTTCCGTCCTGGACCAGCAGCATGATTCCGGTCGCGATGAACTGTTTGCTCACCGATCCGATCTTGTAAACAGTGTCAGGAGTTGCGGGAACGTTTAGTTCCACGTTGGCGAGTCCGTATCCAACGGACTTGATGATCTTGTCGTCCTTGATGACAACCAGCGACACTCCGGGGACATGCTGCCGCTCCATTTGTGCTTTGACGTAGTCGTCAACTTTATCGGCCTGAACAGCAACCGGTAACGCAAGCAGCAGCAGCACCAACGCGAAAAAGGGGGCACGTTTAAGGTACATGGTGAACTCCGTTTCGATCGAGTTTTACAAAACTTAGAGCTCGCAGAACAGTTCACGATTCGGGCAAGCAGTCGGTATAGCACCGGAAGAACGGTTTATCTCTATAGCACTTTCCTGACCATTCGAGTGAATACTCGTTGAGTCGTCCGTGTTCATCCGCCACCGTTCCGCTGTGTATCTCAACTATATCTTTATAGCTGTAACCTTCGGGTAAATCGAAAAACTCGTAACCGGTGGAGGTGGCAAAGGTGAAGTTCATTCCATCTTTCATCGTGGCCGCAAAAAACGTCCATCCCATAACGGTTTCGCCGTGAATCTGGTCCAGCAGTTCCTCGGGCCACGCGTAAGGACTCAGCTCAACGCGCTCTACCTGATAGATGGGAACTACAGTTCCATTCGCCACAAACGACTGCACTACTAACCGGTGTTCAGGAGTGTTCAAGGTTTCATGAAAGCGCCTGATGGCGAGGTTCACGATGTGCTCGGGATTCGCAAACGTCACACATGGCAGGTAAGTGTCATCGCGGAGGTATGCAGAGGCGCGGTAAAACTCGCCTGAGATTTGGTCCCTGAGAGACTTTACATTCTCCATCAGGAACTCGGATATTTCGGCTTCGGTTGAATTCACTCTACCGCTCCTCAGTTTTGTTTTGCGACGAACCACAGCTGTTCTCGCGCGCCTTCATCGATCAGGTGGCCACATTCTTCCAGAGTATGAACGGGACGATATATACGATTGCCGCTGACGAAACTCGTCTCATGGTTTTAGCCACGGATGACACGGATAAAATCGCGGATTTTCATCCGTGTTATCTGTGGCTTACTTCAACTTTCGCCGCAATTTTTCTGGAAGGTAATTACGAGAGACGTAGTCGCCGCCCTTGTACTGCTGATGACACTCCTGGCAGTTGGTCAACTTTCCGCGTGCAAGGACTGACGTCCCTGATCCGTCTACAACCATCCACTCCCAGTCGCCGGACGCCGGGTTGAACCCGGGTTCTCTCTTGATCATGGCGGTGAGAAGTTCGGGTGTCGCGCTATCTTTGCTCGACAACTTTTCCTTCACGATGATGGAGCCTTGCGGATACTTCGCCTCCAATTGTTCCATCATCGACTTCTTGCCCGTGTCGTTGACGTAAACGGTTATGAACTTGTCTTTGTGCGGATTACTTTCTTCGAGTTCCAATTGCTTCGCGCTTGGAATAAAACACGCTATCGCGATGAATGAAGGCATGACAACCGGTTCTGGATTCACACGTGTCCATCCCCGGTAACCTGCGACAAACTCGCTACCAGTAGGCGTCGGATCCGGCTGCGGCGATGTCGTTGCCGTTCCCTGGGTGTGTGAAAACGGCCGCAGGGCTGAGAGAATAGCCACTGTTGCGATCAGGAGTGCGGAAACCACCAGCAACATTTTGACCGGTCGACTTGAGATCATTTTAGAGCTCCTCGGTTAGACGTGTTGATCTATGAGGATCATGTTTCCATCTGGATCGGTAAGCATAAAGCTTGCTGGACCAGTGGAGTTTTCATCGGCTTCCTGTAGCAGGTTCACGCCGGCTCCTTTAAGCTTGCGCTGCAACTCACGAGCGTCCGTGAATTGCTCGACTGGCTGCGCGTCCTGGTTCCAGCCCGGGTTGAACGTCAGTATGTTTTTATCAAACATACCCTGAAACAGACCAATGACGTGTGGTCCATTTTTCATGATTAACCAGTTCTGCGACTGATCGCCCATAAAAGGTGTGAATCCCAGTTGCTGGTAAAATTGCTTCGATGCTTCAATGTCCTTCACCGCGAGACTTACTGAAAACGCTCCAAGTTCCATCGTTGTTCCGCTCACTTTCGTTTGAGTTGAGGATCCATGGAGAGCTTATCACCGCAATCAAAAAAGTGCCCAGCATCGGTGGCTGAATCCTCAGTAGAAGCGCAGTGGCGATCACAACTGGAGCAACGGCGTCGTATTATTCGCTTCATGTTGGTGGCCCTGCTCATTTTCCTGTTGCTGCTGGTGGCGCTGTGGTTCTGGGTGACGCAGCCTATGTTGTCCAGGGCGCGGCCGAGTGCGGTGAGGACTGTCGATCCGTCTCGTCTCCAGGCGCATGTTCGCAAACTCTCAATGGAACTGTCTCCGCGCGATGAAAGCCATATCGAGAATCTGGATCGAGTTGCGGCTTACATCAAACACGAGTTCAGCCAGACAACGGCGGCTGTTACCGAGCAGGGTTATCGTGTTCAGGGCAACTCCTATCGCAACGTGATTGCTCAATTTGGGCCAGAGTCAGCGGAGCGGATCGTGGTCGGTGCACATTACGATGCGGCTGGTCCATTGCCGGGTGCTGACGACAATGCGAGTGGCGTAGCGGGATTGATAGAGCTCGCACGACTACTTGGCGCTCAGCCGCCGCCCGTTCGAGTGGAACTGGTTGCGTTCTCCTTGGAAGAGCCGCCTTATTTTCGCACGACCGGAATGGGAAGTTCGGTCCATGCTGAGTCGCTTCGCAAACAGGGCGTTCGCGTGAAAGCGATGTTTAGTCTGGAGATGATTGGTTATTTCAGCGATGCGCCAAACAGCCAGCATTTCCCGGCGGCGATTTTGAGTGCTTTGTATCCGTCGACGGGAAACTTCATCAGTGTGGTTGGACGGTTCAGCGACTGGTCGCTCGTGCGCCGGACGAAGTCTGCGATGCGCAAGGCCTCGCCGCTTCCTGTTTACTCGATCAACGCTCCGGCGTTTATTCCCGGTGTGGATTTCTCGGACCAGTTGAACTACTGGCACGCCGGCTACAACGCTGTGATGATTACCGACACGGCGTTCTACCGTAATCGCAACTACCACACCGCTCAGGACACAGAAGAGAAGCTCGATTACAAACGAATGGCGATGGTCGTCGAGGGTGTTTATGCGGCGGTGGTCGACCTGGCCCAGGAATAGTTAGACGTGATTGCAGGATTCATCAATCCTGTCTGTTCGGGTCTTGCTTTTTTTCCACGCACGGCTCTATCATCTGCGCACCCAGAAGACAGGAGAGTTCCTCTCTCGGTTTTCCTCCCAAAACTTAAAACACCGAAGTTTGTTCACCCCAGGGTTGCGTTCGGAAACGAACGTGAGTGATCTCGAGAATTCTCGAGTGCTCGATCGCTGAAGCCTCCCGAATAACTAACTTTCGCCCACTGGAGGACCAATATGAAAAAAACGCTTGCGCTGTTTGCGCTCGTATCTATTTCCGTAGCCGTGCTGGTGTTGACCGCAGTTCACGGTCAGAACGAAAACGCATCCAAGTTCCGTCGCGCGCGCGCGGACAAACGAATCTCCAATCAATACATCGTGGTGCTCAAAGACGACGTCGCCGACGTCGAAGGCGAGGCCATTCGCCTCTCGCGTGAGTTTGGCGGCGATCGCAACGAGGGCCACACGTACCAGCGCGCCCTCAAAGGTTTTTCAGTGCGCATGCCCGAACAACAAGCTGCCAGGCTTGCGAACGACCCGCGAGTCGCGTTTGTTGAAGAAGATGCGGTGGTGAGTCTGGTCGCCACTCAGACCAACGCGACGTGGGGACTGGACAGGATCGATCAGCGAGATCTGCCTCTCAACACGACCTACAACTTCGACGCGACCGGCTCAGGCGTGCGCGTCTACGTCATCGATACAGGAATCCGCGGAACGCATACTCAATTCGGCGGCCGCGTGATTTCCGGTTTCACAGCTATTAATGATGGTCTGGGCACAAACGATGGCAATGGACACGGAACTCACGTTGCCGGCACGGTCGGCGGTTCAGTTCACGGCGTAGCGAAGAACGTGACGCTCGTCGCGGTTCGCGTGCTCGATTCAAGTGGCAGTGGAACAAATTCCGGTGTTATCGCCGGCGTGGATTTTGTTACTACGGATCACCAGGCGGGCCAACCGGCCGTAGCGAATATGAGTTTGGGTGGCGGCGCTTCATCGGCGCTTGATACGGCAGTCAATAATTCCATCAACGATGGAGTGACGTATGCGGTTGCAGCGGGAAACGAAAATCAAAATGCCTGTAACGTTTCTCCCGCTCGTGCACCGGCCGCGATCACTGTCGGTTCAACCACGACGACTGATGCGCGCTCGTCATTCTCAAACTTCGGTACTTGCGTTGACATCTTTGCGCCGGGCAGCAGCATCACGTCGGCCTGGAGAACCAGCGATACAGCAACGAACACTATCTCAGGCACGTCAATGGCATCGCCGCACGTCGCTGGTGTTGCCGCGTTGTTTCTCGAAACAAATCCGACTGCTTCGCCGGCAACGGTGGCAGCCGCGATCATCAACAACTCGACTCCGAACAAAGTGACGAGTGCAGGAACAGGTTCACCGAACCGTCTGCTCTTCTCATTACTCGGTGGTGGGCCAACTCCAACTCCTACTCCGACGCCAACGCCAACTCCGACGCCTGTACCCGGAGCGAATTTGTTGTTGAATCCAGGGTTCGAGTCGGGCAGTGCTAATTGGACCGCAACTGCAGGCGTGATCACTACCTCAACGGGACAAACGCCTCGAACAGGATCGTGGTACGCATGGCTTAACGGCTATGGCCAGACGCATACTGACTCGCTGTTCCAGCAGATCACCATTCCGTCAACCGCGAATTCGGCGACGCTGAGTTTCTGGTTGAAGATCACGACCGCCGAGACGACAACCACGACAGCCTTCGACCGGTTGCAAGTGCAGGTCCGCAATTCGAGCAACACGGTGCTGGCAACACTCGGAACTTTCTCAAACCTGAACAGGTCAACCTCGTTCGTGCAGAGAACCTTCGACATCTCCTCGTTCCGAGGTCAAACAATCCGGATCTACTTCCTGGGAACTGAAGACTTCACCCTTCAGACGTCCTTCGTAATCGACGACACTGCAGTCACCACGCAGTAAAAACGAGATGAGGGCGAGTCCACCGGACTCGCCCTCAACCGCGTCGTCACACTAGCGTGATCGGATTTAGCTGTTTTATAGGTCCTATAGGTCGTATAGGTCCTATAGGACATATAGGACCTATACTCACCGAAACTACGGCTGTTGCTGTGCTCGACCTGACTGTATCAGTCGTTGTCGCGAGGTGTTTCCCGGCACAGCGATATGAGTTGCCGGATCAAATTCTTTGCCTACAGCAGGACTTCCCTGCGGTACCCAAATCTCAACTCGCGTCGAACTGTAACCTGAGGGCAGGTAACGAACGAAGTAGCCATCAGGGTGCAAAGACCAACGACCCGACGGCACGTTCCGGCTGCCTTCGCCCATCGGGGCTGCGCCAGCCAGCACTGCAACACGTTCCATTTCAGCGAACGAGGCGCCAGGCGTAGTCAGCATCTGACGCAGTTGCGCTTCCGCTTGAGCAATCTGTCGTAAAGGTTCCGGAACACCACCAAGCGCGTCCGTTAACGCATTGCCGGAAAGCGCGTCCAGAGCACTACGGTTCAGCGTGGCGAGCTGTCGCGGCGTCAACAGCTTCGCCGCGGTCGCTTTCATTTGCGGCTGTAGATCTTCGAATTTCGCGCGCGCAATGATGGCCCACAAAAGAGCCTGAATGTCCTGCTGTTGAATTTCCGGATGTTGCACCGAGTTACGAACAACCGTCATGACCGCATCTTCGGCGGGTCCTTTTGGAGGTGCGTACAGATAACCATCACCACCGCCCGGGCCGTGTGTGCCCGCTTTCAGGCAATAGCTCTGCACCTGCAGGTTGTAGTAGCCGGGTTGGACAACAAAACCCCCGTTGGGTGTTCGCTGCAACACCATCAACGACCGCGCGTCTTCGCGAGGAGTAAAGCCGTCCTTTGAAGCGTCTTCCCATTTGGCATCGCTCAGGCTCGTAGTGATGGGCGCTTTACCTGCGAGCAGGTTGGGAGTTTTCTTCTTGAGTTTGTCTGTGACGTCGCCGAGTCCGCCAAACTGCGCGAACACGGGCACTGCACACACGGCAAGCAGGGTAATCATGCGGACGGGTAAGAAAAGAAAACGCGCCATCGTCGTCATACGAATTCTCCTTTAGCGGGCTCTGCGAGAAGCTTTACGTGCTGGTTTGGCTTGGACGAGCAAGAGGCTTATGGCCTCATTGGTTTGCAATCTTAAAGGCTTGGCCAGGGAAAAACCAACTTTAAAGCGTTTGCGCCGTTTGGCATACTCCGTGCTTTCACACTCAAGCCCCACAATTGTGAGTGGTAGTAATACGCCTGAAGTGTAGGCAGCAACCGAGGGCCGTTCAGTTACCCGTTTACCCGTCCTAAATGACAATCCCGATCGCAATTGTTCTAGCGTTACTGTTTATCGCGCTCGTTCTATTCAGCACCGAGCGAATACCCATTGAAATCGTCGCGCTGCTGCTGGTGATGGCACTCGTCCTGACCCAGACACTAACCGCGGCCGAGGCGTTCGCAGGCTTTGGCAACGACATCGTCGTAACCATCGCGGGTCTGTTCATCCTGACGGGAGGGCTCGCTAAGACCGGCGTCATCGATCTTGTCGGACGTCGCTTGCACCGCACGGCAGGCGACAGTGAGTTTCGCATCACGGCGCTGATCATGTTTTCCGCTGCATTCTGCGCGGCGGTGATGAAGAACACTACGACTACCGCAATGTTTCTTCCCGTCGTGTTGGGCATTGCCGCACGCCGGAATATCAGTCCCTCAAAACTACTGATGCCGCTCGCCTTTGGAGCAATCCTCGGCGGAACGTGTACGTTGATCGGAACGTCAACCAATCTTGCTGTCAGTGGAGCTCTGCCGCGTTACGGAATCCAGCCGTTCACGATGTTTGAACTCACGAGGGTCGGAGTGGTCATAGTCGGTGTCGGCATGTTGTACATGTTGCTGGTGGGTCTGCGCCTGTTACCGAGAGGAAAGCCGCCTGAATCTCTTACCGAGCAATATCACGTCAGGCAATACATGACTGAAGTCATCGTGCTCGACAAGTCGCCGCTGATAGATAAAACACTGGCCGAGGCCCGGATCAGCGACGAACTCGATCTCACGGTGCTCGGCATTTTAAGAGGCGAGGAGCACCGGATCGCGCCCAATCCGCACGAGAAAATAAAGGCAGACGATCTACTGCTGCTACAGGGTCGTGTCGAAGATATTCTGAAAGTGAAAGCTGAATACGGTCTCGAGATCAAACCGGACTTCAAACTGAGCGACTCTGTTCTGGAAAGTAAAGACACGGAACTCTTCGAAGCAGAAGTCCCGCGTGGTTCAGATTTCGTCGGCCGGACATTGAAACGACTCGACGTCCGAAATCGTCACGGCGTCGTCGTGTTAGCGATTAACCGGCATGGAGTGAACCTGCTGTCGAAGATCAGCAGAGTGCGACTACGATTCGGCGACGTACTCTTAATACAGGGAAACCGTGAACGGGTTGAACGGCTCGCCAGCGAAGGTCAGATATTGCTTCTCGAAGAGGTTTCTGAAAAGAAGGCGCGAACGGAAAAAAGCCGTTGGGCATTGCTGGCTTTTGGCGTCTTTCTTTTCTTCTCGCTCACGCACCTGGTTCCGTTGCCGATTGCCGTATTGATTGGAGTGATGATCCTGCTTGCCAGTCAATCTCTACGGATGTCTGAAGTTTACGAGATCATCGACTGGCGATTGCTAATTCTGATCGCGTGCATGATCAGTTTTGGAGTAGCGATGGAGAAGACTAACGCCGATCAATACCTCGCGGACCTGATCGTGAGAGGCACGGGCCAGTATGGTCCAATCGCAGTGCTGGCCGGATTCTTTGTGATGACGGTCGCGCTTACACAGCC
>DASTQB010000291.1:0-4061 GCA_035761985.1 Pyrinomonadaceae bacterium | reverse complement strand
GCGTGTTGCAAAAGTGATCTCGGGCGTCATTAACCAGGCCGACTTGAAAAAGCAGATCGAAACCATGCTGGCCACGGCCGAAAAGGTTGCGGAGCAAGCGCAGGTCGCGAAGCAAAAACGAAGCGAAGTTTCTTCCGTTCCGAGCTGACCGCTTTGACCCGGCGAGGGCCGCGCCGTGAGCGGGGCAGAAGAAAACGAATTCAAGTGGACTTACGGAGTTCGTTTGATCACAAACCAGATCGATCGCGCGAAGTGGCGTAACACGCTTACTTACCGCTTTCATCCGCGATTCACCGCCGGCCTTGAATACAATCCTCTCGCGGGGAAGGCGAGCCCGATTGCAAACCTCGTCGCAATTACAGAGACGCACAAGCGTCCAGCACTGATCCTCGGCACCAGCTCCGATCGCATCGGAACGCCTTCAGGTCAATCGTTCTATGCGACGTTTAGCAAGAGTTTGAAGCACCAGACGGGTCTGCCGGTCGCTCCATACGTTGGAGTGGCGTATGGAACGTTTGAAGATCGCACGAGGGTGATCGGAGGTTTGAATATCAGTTTCGGCGAGCGTTGGAGTTCGACGATTCTGTTTGACGGAGTGCGGGTGCATCCCCTCGTGAACTACACGCACGGCAGGCACCAGCTCGGAGCGATATTCGAGCGCGGGCGCAATCCGGGCGTCAGTTACAGTATTTCGTTTTGAGTACCGGTGTTTAGTTAGGGCAGTCGGCTTTCGTTTCGCCATCCTTGCTGATCACGATCGCGCACAGCCGTTCGCCGCCAGCGGCAACAAACTCCACCGACAACTTCTCTTTCTCAGCTTCGAGCACCGTAAAGCCGTAGGAACTGCGGCCCCACAGCCGGTGGTGCGGTGGACGCAGTGATCGGTGGCCCTTGCCGCCGCCGCCCGAAACAAAAAGGTTCAGATTGCCTTCGGGTTTCAGGTACTGCATGTCGTGATCGTGGCCCGCGAGGTACACATCAGCGCCGCCCGCCTTTAAGACTGGCAGTAACAAATTTCCCAGCTTGCGTGTGTACGTGTCGTCGCCGTGTTCGCCGTCTGACTTCAGTGGATGGTGGCCGTAAACAACCTTCCACGCGGCTGTGCTCTTCTTGAGTTCGGTCTCGAGCCATGCGAGCTGCTCGTCGTCGAGCCGGCCCTTGTTAGTGTCCATCGCGAAAAACTGTACGGGTCCTGCACTGAAGGTGTAGTAAGCCGCAGGCATGCGCCAGCTAGGGCTTCGTTTTGTACGGAGCACCTGCGCGAAAGGACTGGCCGAGTCGCGTGTGTCGTGGTTGCCGAGGATTGCGTAAAACTCGATACCCAACGGCGTGTAGAGATCTTCCCACTGCGATTGCCAGCGGCGGTGAAGAGGACTCGAGAGCCCGCTTGGATAGAAGTTGTCGCCGACAGTGATGCCGAGATCGAATGGGTTCTTTTTGTGGAATGCGAGCATGTCCGAGGCGAGTTCGCGCTGCGCCGTCGAGCCGCTACCGAAGTCGCCGAACGCTAAGACGCGTACGGCGTTCTTCTCACTCACCAGACTTCCGAGCGACATCGCTCCGGGCAGTGAATAGCGATTGGCGCTGATTAGCATCCTGAACGCGAGTTCCGCCACCTGATCGCTTTGCTCGACCCCCGACTCCAACCGCCGCTCGAGCGCGCGCCGTATCTTTGGATGTTTGAGCGACGCGAGTTCGCTGACGATTTCCGCACGCACGAGGGCCGACTTCTCACGATCGAGGAGCGAGATCAGGAAGTCCATCGAGTCGGCTGGATAATCTTCGGCGAGGTTTTCTGCGAGCCTGGCGCGTCCCTTTTCATCAGCTTCGCCGAGCAGAGCGGTGCCCGCGCTGCGTAGCGCGAGTGGCAGTTCGCTGAGCAGATCGGCGGACGCGGCGTCGTCGTAAGCGACGGCCGGGCGCATGCTTTTTGAAGTGAAGGATTGTTGGCCAGAGCCGGTGATCGGGAGGATGAAAGCCGCTAAAAGCAGAAGAACCAGACGAACATTCACCATAAAAACAAAACTCCGATCCTGAAGAACAGGTGTCACGACAGCGTTGATCGTTTTTGACACGCCACGAGCGCGTCATTCGGGGATGGTGAGGGGCAGATTAACACGAGAAGCGGTATGAAACAAAACTGATTTAAGTAACCACAGATTACGCGGATCTTTGAATAATCTGCGTAAATCTGTGGCCTTATCTACCGTCGCGACCGTTCAGGTCGAGGCTCATGCAGACGGCGCTTGAACACCGCGGGAGGTTCCATTCTGATGAACCCGCGAGCTGTTGTTCAAAAACGCCGCGCGGCGTTTCACAAAAACCGAAACGCCGCGCAAAGAACTCACTCGCTGTCGTCGTCAACAGGACCACCTTCTCAACACCATCGCTCGTCGCGCGTCGAAGCAGATGCTCGGTCAGTCGAGAACCCAGCCCGGCCTTTTGATACTCAGGCGCGACTGCCGCAGACCTCAACAACGCCGTCGTCCCATGACGCTCGAGCCCGATGGTGCCCACCAGCCGCGACTCACTGTCTCTTGCGACGTAAAACGCACTCACGTTCTCTGCAACACCGTCGTGCGGCAACTTCACTTCCGTCAGCAGATCGAGAATCTCTCTCAGATCATCCGATGAAGCGGTTGAAATGCGGATCCCTTCACAGTCCATTTCCTTCTCCAATGAGCCGGTTAGTTAGGAGAACAGCAAGGCGAAGCTGATGCACTGATCGTCGCCGGCGTCGAACACCCGCACGAACCTTGTTGCTCCGCCTTCGTCTCGATCGCAACCGGACTCACTTCCTCGCTAACACAGCACATGCTCGTCTCCGCAAGATTGTCTTCGAGTACGACGAACACTTCCCATTCGTTGCCGTCCGGATCGTGCACCCAGGTCTTATCCTGCTTCGCGTAACAACAGTTAGTCTGCATCTCGTCGCGCGTAACCAACCCCGCCTCGATCCACCTTTCGCGTTGCGCCAGCACGTCGTCGGTAGACGCGACCTGGATCCCCATGTGCGAAAGCGCACCGCGGCCGTTGAAGGGAACTTCATTCAGTGTCAGGTTGAGCGGCGGGTTTTGAACATCAAACTTGGCATAACCAGTTCGAACTTTCGACGGATCGATACCGAGCATTTTCTTGTAGAACTCGATACTCTCGTTAACATCTTTGACGTTAATCGCCAGGTGGGCCTTCAGTGTATTTATATTTGCATGCTTGCGTTCCATGACGCGTCTCCTTTATATTTCATATACGCTTGAGCGTATGTTGCCGGAGAGGATATATCCGGCTGACATATCTGTCAAGGCATATTTATTACTTTGGTGAAAAATTTTTTGAGATGAGCAAAAACACGAAGAAATTCGATATGGAGCTGTTCTTTCGGGCGCTCGCGGACCGCACACGCCTGCGACTGCTGAGCCTGATGCTCACTGACGAGATCTGCGTATGTTTTCTCGTGGCGGTAATCGGTCCCAATCAACCTAAGATTTCCCGCCACCTCGCATACCTGCGCCGCGCTGGACTGGTTAAGGCGCGACGCGACGGTAAGTGGATCCACTACTCAACCACAGAGCCTAACGACGCAAATGCGGCGAAGATCTTTCGCGAAGTCCTCGACTGGCTGAAGCAGGATGAACAGATGAACCGCGATCGTCAAAACCTGGCGAACGTGTGCTGCGCGCCTCAGCTTCCGGTCCAACTGGCGAGCGCGCCGCGTCCAATCACACTAACCCGGAGTTTATAAACTCAACTGTTTTCGTCGAGAAACGCATTGTTCTAGAATCCTCGCATGGGCGGTACTTTCGAGAATCTTTCCGAGCGCAAACACTCCCCAGAAGGTGTACGCTCAGTGCGCGAGAGCCGCGCGGAGTTGACCGCCGAAGTCCTGGCGCTCGAGCGCCTGCACGAGGCAAGCACGCGGCTGTGGCGTTCGCAGGATTTGCACTCAGGGCTCGCGGAGATTCTCGACGCGTCTATTTTGCTGCTCGGCGCAGACATGGGAAACGTGCAGCTACTGAACCCGGCCACACGGATGCTGGAGATAGTGGCCCAGCGCGGTTTCC
>DASTQB010000290.1:0-4117 GCA_035761985.1 Pyrinomonadaceae bacterium | reverse complement strand
AGAAACCGGTGCAGGTGCCGAATGGTTGTCGCATCTCGGTCGCTGAGCGCGTGGACGTGATCGTCGACTTCACCGGACTGCACGGCAAGACCTTCTACATCGAGAACCGTCTCGAGCAGGAAGACGGTCGTGGTCCTACAGGTAATGTTTTCAGTCCCGGCCAGGGAGACAAGATCCTGAAAATCATGGTTGATGGTCCAGTCGTAGCGGACAACAGCATCAACCCGGCGAATATACCTGCGGATCAGCCAGTCTATTTCTACGACTTCCCAAGCACGAATGCGACTCCGGTAGTGACGCGTACTTTCAGGTTCGAGAGGAACAACGGCCAGTGGGCTGTTAACGGGCGGTTTGCGGCTTGCGACGAGATACGCTTCGCGGTCAAACGCAACACCGTCGAGAAGTGGATCTTTCAAAACAACTCGGGCGGATGGCAGCACCCGATCCACATGCACTTCGAGGAGTTTCAGACACTCAGGATCAACGGCAGCGCACCCTCCACGTCGGGAATCATCGCGGCGGGCCGCAAGGATGTTCTCAGGCTCGAGCACAACATGCAGGCAGAGATGCTCTTTCGCTTCCGCGATTTCGTCGGGCGGTATCCCATCCACTGTCACAACGTCGTTCACGAAGACCACGCAATGATGGTGCTCCTGCAGATCAACGACACGGGAGACTTGAAGACCAATCCGTAAAGGCGGTTGGGAAAGGAGCAGCTATGACGAACATCAATAGAAGAAATCTAATCGCCTTGCTCGGCACGCTGCCATTTGCCGGCTCCGTTCTTGCGCAGACAGGAACGCAGACCGGCAACAGCTCGGCGCGCGAGCGTATAAGAAAACGTCATTTTCCGAATGTCCTCCTGACAGCTCACACGGGTAAGCAGGTACGGTTCTACGACGACCTCATAAAGGACAAGATCGTCGTCATCAATTTCATGTACGTGAAGTGTGACGGCGTCTGTCCAGGCATCACGGCGAACCTGGTGAAATTACAGAAGCTGCTTGGTCCGCGTCTGGGCCGCGACATCTTCATGTACTCCTTCACGCTCAAGCCTGAGGAAGATTCGGTCCAGGACCTCAGGGGATACGCAAACGCCTATCGTGTGAAAAAAGGTTGGACGTTTTTCACCGGCACTCCCGACAACATGGAGTTGCTTCGGCGGAGCCTCGGCTTCACTGATCCTGATCCGAAGTTGGATGCCGACAAATCGAACCACATCGGAAACATTCGCTACGGCAACGAGCCGTTGCAACTGTGGGGTTCATGCCCCGGGCTATCCCGGGCTAGTTGGATGGCTGAATCAATTAGCTGGGTGGATTGGCCGGAGAATCGCAAAGGAGATTCAAAATGAACAGGAAAAATTTTCTGTTGCACACACTGTGTTTCGCAGTTGCACTGTTGTTGTCGCCGGTAGTGTCGATGGCGCAAACGGATGGCACGGCAACGAAGCCGTCGAGCTATGACCCATCGTCGGCGATCGAGGTTGGCGCAGGTGCTGGTCCAACCGGTATTGCGTCTGATGGTCTGAATGTGTGGGTGACGAATCAATTCAGCAACAGCGTGATCAAGGTTGCGGGGGATGGCAAGGTCGTCGGTAAGTATGCCGTCGGCAAAAATCCGATCGGCGTAGCGACCGACGGCCTTGCCGTTTGGGTGGCTAACAATGGCGACAACACTGTCACGAAGCTTTCGACCGATGGTGCGTTGCTTGGGACTTTCGCCGCTGGCAACGGTCCGGGAGCGGTGCTGATTGCAGGCAAAGCTGTATGGGTGGCGAATGAGAATGGGGGGTCTGTAACAAAACTGTCGGTTGACGGTGCGGTGCTTGGCACGTTCAAGGTGGGCCAGCGTCCCGTAGCGCTTGCCAGCGACGGGACCAGCATCTGGGTGGCTAACAACCAGAGCGACAGTGTGATGAAGCTGTCTGCGGCTGGGGAAGTGCTCGGGACGTACAGCGTAGGTGATGGTCCATTCGGTTTGGCATTCGACGGGGCCAGCATCTGGGTTACGAACTTCTTCAGTCGTTCGGTGATGAAGTTGAATCCGCAGGACGGCACCGTGCTCGCGAAAGCCGACGTTGACGACGGCGCAGCGGGTATTGCGATCAACGGCGGCGATGTTGTGGTGGTCAACAATGGCAGCAACAGCGTGACGGTGTTGAGTAAGGATGCGACGGTTATCAGCACTCTGAAGGTTGGAATCAGTCCCTACAGTGTCGCGGTTACATCGAGCGGACTCTGGGTCACGAACTCGGGCAGCGACTCGATTTCAAGACGCTAGAGATGCTGGGCGAGGCTGCTTCAAGCTCCTCGTCACCGGCTCTGCCGCCGGATGTGAGGCGAGGCTATGCCTCGCCGGTAGTTAGCCCGATTAGATGGGGCTGCGCCCCTTATTGGGCCTCCCCCAAAGGATCGGCCAAGCCAAGGTAGGGGGCACAGCCCCAACAAATTGGATAGTGCACACGGCGAGGCAAAGCCTCGCCGCACATCCGGCGGCCGAGCCGGTGATAAGAGTTGAGGCAAAGTCTCGCCGCACATCCGGCGGCCGAGCCGGTGATAAGAGTTGAGGCAAAGCCTCGCCGCACATCCGGCGGCCGAGCCGGTGACGAAGTCAGCGAAGAAAACGCAGAGCGTTTGCTCTCAAGAAGGAGTTCATTATGTCAGAACAAATCAAGGAAGGGATTAACTCTGTGGAAGAGGCGAGGCAAAAAAGAACTGAACCGTTGACAGCACTGGGCCATGGCAAGCTGTTGTTCAAAGTCATGTCGATAGCTGCGGCGCTGACTTTCGCGCTCGGGTTTATAAGTGCTCAGAGTCGTGACGATCGGCCTGATAAGAACCGCGATCAGGATCAAAGTTTCGATCAGCAGATCGCGAAAAACTCTCAACAGATGATGGAGCAGGGGAAGCAGATCTTTCGCTACGACACCTTTGGCGATGAAGCTTACTGGTCAGGCAAGCTCCAGCTCCATCAGGCGATTCAGGGCAGCAAGTTTGGCGGTGTGGGTCCCGGCGTCAGCCCAAAAACCGCCCTGGCTGTAGGACTGAAAGTGGACATGGACGCCCTGCCTCAATCATTGATTCAGGAACTTCAGAAAGGGAAGGTTAACCTCGACGATCCAGCAACTACGCTCGCGCTTATCAAGCTCGACGCCGTGCTGGGAGTGAAAGGGACCTTCAACCCCAACGGCAGCCTTAAAGCCCTTGGTCTAACATGCGCCGCTTGTCACTCGACCGTTGACGACGCTCTTGCGCCAGGCATCGGACATCGTCTCGATGGCTGGTCCAACCAGGATTTGAACGTCGGCGCCATCGTTTCACTCGCTCCGGATCTGAGTGCGATTACCAGCTTGCTCGGCGTCGATGAAGCCACGGTGAAAACTGTTCTTGCCAGTTGGGGACCGGGAAAGTTCGACGCGGAGTTGAACCTCGATGGCAAGGCGTTTCGTCCTGACGGAAAGACCGCGGCGGTACTCATCCCGCCTGCATTCGGACAAGCGGGCGTGAACCTGCATACGTGGGGCGGCGGCTGGGGCGGCGTCACTTACTGGAACGCTTACGTTGCAAACCTGGAACTGCAGGGGCAGGGAACTTTCTACGATCCGCGTTTGAACGATCCGGTGAAGTATCCGGTCGCTGCCCGCGCGGGTTTCGGAAACAAACGAAGCGAGAAGGATCTGGTGACGGCAAAGCTCGGCCCGCTTCAGTTTTATCAACTGGCGATTCCGCCACCGAAACCGCCGGAAGGTAGTTTCGATAAAGCCGCTGCTGCTCGTGGTGAAGCGATCTTCAACGGCAAGGCAACATGTGCGGAATGTCACGTGCCGCCGTTGTTTACTGAACCCGGGTGGAATACGCACAAGGCATCGGAGATCGGAATCGACGATTTTCACGCCAGTCGTTCACCGGACAATTCTTATCGCACCGCGCCGCTGCGCGGATTGTTCTCACACATGAAACGTGGTTTTTACCACGACGGGCGGTTTGCGACTCTGCTGGACGTTGTTAACCACTATGACGGATTCAAGAGGCTGGGTTTGACGGAACAGGAGAAGAAAGACCTGGTCGAATACTTGAAGTCGTTATAAACAACTGTAGGGGCGGCCCTCCGTGGC
>DASTQB010000289.1:0-24438 GCA_035761985.1 Pyrinomonadaceae bacterium | reverse complement strand
GGGATGAGTGTTCGCCCCGGCAGCAGCGGATGGCGTCGCGGTCCAAGCAAACTTACATCACGCTGCTTTCCTATTTTCACTTTAGTATTACGTCTCACGCTAGACCATACCTGAAGAACTTATCTTTCGCCTCCCAAAATCGTTGCGCTCATTTTCCGGCTTTTATTTGTGACTCCACCATCTTCATTCACTCTTGCACCCATTGCGCTGAATTTCATAATGCGCCGTTGACAGAGAACCAGGAACGAACTGCTAATTTGCTGGTGCAACCTCCGGTTGGAAGGGAGCTGACGTATGACACTGGCAAGCTACGCAATGAACCAGGCAAGTTTTCCGGAGATGTACCCCACTCCGAGAAATGGTGGCCCATGACGAGATCACTGAACGTGTTCGAAATGCCATTGCCCCAGACGTGATTCTCTGTATACCTTCGCCCACGGCTTGAGGGCCGCATACTAGCTACACAAGCGATGGACAACGTTGACGGAATCGTGACGGCTCAGGGTAGTGTTGAGAGCGTTCGGAGCGATGGGAGCGTCAAAAAGCGAAGCCGTAAACCGTTGCAAAATAAGCAAGTGGCGGTGTAGCATACTTTTAACGAAAATATCTGCCCGCTTGGCTCAGCGGTAGAGCACTCGCTTCACACGCGAGGGGTCAGTAGTTCGAATCTACTAGCGGGCACCAAATTTTAAGACCACCCGCTGTGATGTTGCATCAGGAATGCAGCATCACAGCGGGGCCACTTCGCGACTCAGGTAGATTGGCAGTTCCCACGTTCCCTTCACTAGGAAAAGAAAACTTCGTACAAGTAGATCTATTCCCGGAACGCGTTGGACCACCCTTCCGAACGAGAACGCCCGCAACGAAAAATTCATCCCGAGACAGTCGGCGCCACATCTCTGATCTTCGGGAAACAGTTTTTAATAACAGCTGACGGCCCCCCTTCTCCTGCCCTTCAATTGGCAGGAGAAGAGGGCCGCTAATTCAACCGGCGCTTACGGGCAGGAAAAACTCCCCGGCAGTGTGAAGCTCACGTTGTGGTCCGTGTCCGTGATCGTCACTTGCGAGTACGTCGCCGAGAACAGCACAAGCTCTTGCCCGGGAGGGCATGAGAAGTCGCCTGCACCTGGCGGATTAAGAGTGATTATCCCAACTACCGAGCCGTTCTTACTCGATGGGAAACTCCCAGGCGCACTGACCGGCCCGTTCACATCTCGTTTATTTGCCGCCCTGGGGTTGTGCTGCCCTCCGTTAATGCAGGCGTAAATGGCGGTAGCGTTCGCCGTCGCCAGGTAGTTGACGAACGGTGTATTGCCCAGCCCCGTTTCCCGGAAACTAACATCCAGGTTGGTGCCTGCGCACTTCGCGCCCGTCCTCCGCTCGTCGAAGTTGGCGCTGTCGGCGAACGCGACTGTGAGTGTGAAGGCGGCTAGGGCTAGCAGGGCGAAAAGAGTTATCGTTGTTTTCCGTGTCATGTGTTCTTCCTCCTTGCACGTAGTTTTGTATGGTCGCTGGTGTTGTAGCGGCGCCGCACAGCGCGCCAGGATGCTGTTTCTGGACGACTCAGCCTCTGCGCAGAGATGCGGCGAATAATGTGTCAGGATTGAATGAGGATTAGCGGCATCGATGTCGCATGCCCCGGCAGGAAACGTTTCGGTTGGTCTGGGCTTACCACAAGTGTGCGGCGTGCTCCAATCGAAGCGGTCGGGTAAAAGGATCCCCACTTCAAACTTTCTGAATGCGAAAGGTAATTGTCTTTCCCGCGTAACGCCTAGGGAGGGACGTGCCATTCTGCAAGCAAGATTCTCCCTTTTTTCGAGTCCGAGAAGTGCCAGGATCAATCGTGCCTACTGACCGTGATCAGAAATACGATCGTGCTCGTGGCTGCATACTCGGCGGCGCTGTGGGCGACGCGACGGGTGGAGCGTTTGAGGGGCAAACTGGACCAGTCAAGTTTGGCGATCATAGAGAGTGGAGAATTTCCGATGACACGCAACTGACGCTCGCCACGTGCGAGTCGATCATCGAAGTGCGAGGAGTCGTGGATCCGGAACACATCGCGGGGCGCTTCGTCCACTGGTTCAGAGAACGACGCATCACCGGAATGGGAGGCAGCACTCTCAAAGCACTTCGCGATCTCGATGCGGGATTGCACTGGGCACTCGCAGGTGCAAAAGGCGAGATGGCCGCCGGGAACGGCGCCGCGATGCGCATCGCCCCACTCGCATTCCATCTCAATCCAAAAGAGGATCGGCAGGTGATTCGCGACGTTTGTCGCCTCACACACCACAACGAAGAAGCTTACGCCGGCGCACTAGCCGTCGCACTAGCAATTCGATATCTCGCTTTTGATCAAACCGCCGAGCCAGCGAAACTACTCGATCATGTTCTGCAACATCTCCCCGATTCACGTGTTAGAGATCGCATTGAAGAGTTGAATAAACTCGACGGCGAGCGCAGTGTTGCGGAGGTGGGAACCGTGTTCGGCTCGTCGGGTTACGTCGTCGAATCAGTGCCACTCGCACTTTACGCCGCTCGCTTGAGCGAACATCTTCCGTTTGACCAAGTGCTTCGTAGTGCGATCGAACCGGGCGGCGACACCGACACGGTCGCATCCATCACAGGACAGGTCGCGGGCGCATGGATCGGTGCCCAACAAATCCCACGCACGCTGATCGACTCGCTTCCAGACGCCCAAAGCATCGAAAGAATCACAGACGAATTTGCCCAAACGCTGCAAAGCACATGACTCAAGACACGGAATATCTCTTCTCATACGGCACGCTGCAAATCGAGTCAGTGCAGCTTGCCGCATTCGGTCGCAAACTCGACGGCCAACCAGACGCGCTGATCGGATATAGAATCGAGTTGATTCAGACAAAGGACCACGAGTTTGAGCTCAAGAGCGGCGCCACCCAACACCGCAATCTTCGGTACACTGGCATCGCATCAGATCTAGTGGAAGGTACAGTCTTCCAACTGACGAAAGAAGAACTCGAACAATCGGATGCTTACGAGCCGTGGGATTATCAACGCGTGCAGGTCGAATTGAAGTCTGGCGCAAAAGCCTGGGCCTATCTAAATCCAAACGTATAAATGCGAATCGCGATCTCCGGTACACACTGCATTGGCAAGTCAACTTTGATCGACGAGTTTCTGCGAACGCATAAAGACTTCATCCACGAACCCGAGCCCTACACAGTTTTGGTTGAGGATTTTGGAGAAGATTTTTCGGAAGAACCTTCTGTTGAGGAGTTTCAACGGCAGCTGGAATTCAACGTCGAGCGACTAAAACACCACGCGCACGAACCGCGCGTCATCTACGAGCGCTGCCCGATCGATTTTCTCGCCTACATCGCAGTACTGGGTCCCAAATCCGCGGAATCTGTGCTGGACCAGGTCATCGAAGGCATGCAACACCTCGATCTGATCGTCTACTTACCACTCGATCACAACCACACCGTCGAAGCCGAGTATCCAAAACTCCGGAAGGCAGTTGACCGGCGCTTAGACGCAATCTACAACGAAGACGAATACGCAATCATCAGTGCAACCGGCATTGAAGTGATCGAGGCAACAGGCTCAACCGCACAACGTTTGCACCGCATGACGGCTTCGCTAACTTTGACAGGATTACAAGATTTGCAGAATTAACAGGATTCAAGGAGATGTGATGCAAAAGATTACTCCGTTTTTATGGTTCGATAACAACGCCGAAGAGGCGGTGAACTTCTACCTGTCCGTCTTTTAAGAACTCGAAAGCTGGAAGAATCAGCCGCTACCCAGATGCCGTACCAGCACGAACGCGTGATGGCGGCGATGATGCAAATGGACAAGATCGAGATCGAGCCGATAAGAGGGGCCGCGGATTCACGCTGATTTATGCGAATCAGAAGTCAAAATCTCTAAGCGTGCGATGGGTGCTTTCAGGGAGCGTTTTCTCTTGAGCATGTCGGACCAGAGGTCGCCAACGGTCGAGATTCGGTGGGCCATCGCGCGTAACGTAAACGTCTTTGGTCCAACTTCCCCTCTCTCAAGTTCTTCCCACGTACATGGTGCTGACACCGGCGCACCAGGTTTCGCGCGCACCGTGTACGTGGCTGCAAACGTCGCGCTGTAACCGTTTCGCCCGGTATCCACGAGAATCCGTCCTGCGCGATCCACCTTGTGAAACTCCTGCGTTAGCTGATCAGGATTGCGTTCGACGAGGACCTTGCCAACGCCGTGCGCGAACCGCGCGACTGTTCCGAAGTCTGACTTGCCATCCAGCGGAACAGCGATGTGAAAACCTTTCGATCCGGAAGTTTTGATCCAACTCGGCAGACCGAGTTCGGCGAGCAGATCGCGCAGGCTCAACGCTGCGTTGCGCAACGAATCGAGCGCGTCTTCGGTAGCAGGATCGAGATCGAAGACGCAGATGTCAGGGTTGTAGAGGTTCGGCGTGCGCGAGGGCCAGACGTGAATCGTGATGCTGTTCTGGTTCGCGAGCCACAGCAACGAACGCTTGTCGTTGGCAATCGGATGATGCACCGTGCCGCCGTGCTTTGGCACCTCGACGCGCTCGAGCCAATCGGGAAATCCCTTCGATACGTCTTTCTGAAAAAATCCAGGCGCGCCGATGCCGCGATGAAAACGTTCCATCGTGATTGGGCGACGACGCAGGTGCGGCAGCATCACGGGCGCAATCGCTTCGTAGTACGACGCGAGTTCGCCTTTCGTGATCCCCTCGCCGGGAAACATGATCTTTTCAGGATGCGTGATCATCGACGACTGCGAGTAAACGTGGATGACGAAGTTTGCCGTGCGCTGTCCACTCGATAAACCCGACCTTCACCACGATCTTCGGCTGCACCCAGTGACGGCGCAGACGCGGCAAGCCGACGGCGCGTGTGAATGGAGGCTTCTCGATCTCGAGTTGGTCGAGTCGCGCACGCAGATCGAGTAGTAGTTTAGCGTCGAATCCCGTGCCGATCTTTCCCGCGAAAACGAGATCGCCGTCTTTATAGTAACCGACGAGGAGAGCGCCGAGGCCGAGGCGCTTGCCCTGCGGATCGGTGAAACCGCCGACGATGAAATTCTCCGACAACTCGCACTTCATCTTCAGCCACTCTTTCGAGCGGCGATGTTCGTAGAACGAACCACGCCGCTTCGCGATCACGCCTTCCCAGCCTTCGCTTTGCGCGCGTTCCCACGGCGATGGATCGTCGATCAACTCAACTCGATGCAGTGGTGCCTTAATCGGTAATTGTTCAAGCAACGCGCGACGCTCTTCGAGCGGCAGCTTCGCGACGTTACGACCGTCGATCCACATGATGTCGAAGACGTGATAAGCGACTTTGCCGCCGGGCCAGGTGAGCTCGCCGTCGAGGATCAACTGGTCGTGCGAAAGACGTTCGATCGCCTGCTGGATCGCGGGAAGGTGTTGCGGCAGATGATTACGCGAGAACAACTGGACGTCGCTGCCGTTTTTGTAAGCGAGCAGGCGTATGCCGTCAAACTTTCGTTCGAAGACCCACTCGGGTCCGGTGAACCGCTCCTGGGTTAACGTCGCCGCCATCGGCACGAGCCATTCCGGAAAGGACGTCATACGCCACAGATTACGCAGATTACACAGATCAGGACAATGTCTCTTTTCAATTCCGTGTAATCCGCGTAATCTGCGTCCGAAGTGAGTATGAATCTCAAACGACGAGATTTTCTATTCGGGGTGGCCGCGACCAGCATCGCACTGAGCACGCGAGCGTTTGCAACTAAGCGCCATTTCGCGCCGGTGAAGGTCGCGCGGAACCGCATCATTCGCGAGGTTGTCGGTTTGAGACCGTTTCGCCACGACGGCTTCGTGGTTGACGCGCAGCGTTTTGGAAGAAAACTTCTCGTTCACAACTATGGCCACGGCGGCGGCGGCGTCACACTTTCGTGGGGCACTTCAACGCTCGCCATCGAACTTGCACGCGACTTCATCAACGCCCGCAGAGGTGTGCGCTTCGCGGTACTCGGTTGCGGCGTCAATGGATTATCGACCGCACGCCTGCTGCAACAACGTTTCCAGAATGGACCAGGCACGGTAACGATCTACGCTAAGGATCTACCGCCAAACACGACTTCAAACATCGCCGGCGCCTCTTGGTCGCCAACTTCGGTCTTTGATTCCCTCGATGTGACGAGCAGGTTTACCGAACAGTTTCATCAGGCTTGCCGGATCTCGAATCGAGCTTTTCAACTGCTTGTAGGCAACGAATACGGTGTGCGCTGGATCGACACTTTCGAACTGGGGCGAAACCCGTATTCAATCAACCGCGAACTCCCAGGCGGCAACGATCTTTATCCGCAGATCGAAAGACATCAGGATCCGGAAAACTTTTTCGGCTTTCCTTACGTGCGGCAGTACTCGACCATGTTGATCGAGCCTTCGATTTACCTCAGTGCGTTGCTACGCGACTTCTACATCGCCGGCGGCCGTGTGGTAGTGAAGGAGTTTCGCAGTCGTGAAGAGATCGCGCGACTGCGCGAGCAGGTGGTGTTCAACTGCACCGGACTCGGATCACGCGAACTCTTCGACGACGAAAAGCTCATCCCCGTTCGTGGGCAACTCGAAGTGCTGCTGCCGCAGCCGGAGATCGACTACTCGTATCTGAGCAGCGGTTACATGTTTCCACGGCGCGACGGGATCATACTCGGCGGCACGTGGGACCACGACGACTGGTCGCTCACGCCCGATCCCGAACAGGCCGCGGGCATCCTCCAAGCCCACATCGAGATCATGAGAGGCCTCAAATCTGTGTAACTCCGCGTAAATTCGCGGCTAATATCGCCAGCTCTTCAAGTCAGCGCCCTGCGGTGCGCTTTTCAAAATTCTCTCGACGATCTTCGGCGCGTAAAACTGGTGATATCGCAAACGCGAAATCGCATTTGGCCGCGTGTGATCGCCGTTCCAGCAATGCTCCGCGCGCGGCGCGTAGTCGACGACGCCGTTGTAGTGCGGGTTCTTCGTCGTCTTCAAAAACTCTTCAACCAGGTAAACGGCATTGTTCAGAAAATAATTGTCAGCCTCGCCGACGTAGATGTGGAGTTTGCCTTCGAGCTTTGGTCCAATTTTGGCCCAGTCGCGCTTGAGGATGTGACCGAGATCGTAGTTCTCACGCCAGTACTCAGCCACCGAGCGATCGATCTTTCCAGTCAACTTGTCCCAGATCGGTTTTGGATAACCATCGCTGCCGACCGGCGAGTAGACCGCCTGCCAGATGTCAAACTGGCCGCCCGAACGACTATTCGTTCCGAGCGCGAGCTCCATGTGGTTCAAGTCTTCAACAGTCGCAGACAACTCGCCGAGATAGTTTCGCTTGCCCGGACGTGCGACGCGTTTGAACGGCGAGTCGGCGTAATAAGCGTTGTCGTGCTCGTAAATGTTTACGACTGTATACGCCCGGAAATCGATCGGATCGGGACACGCGATCCACGCGCCGTTGTACTCGTCGGGATAGAAGACCTGCGCCGCCATCGCTTCCCAGCCGCCGGTCGAGCCGCCATAGAGAAACCGCGCCCAGCCTTTGCCGATGCCGCGAAAACGTTTCTCGATCTCAGGCACGAGTTCGTAAGTGATCGCATCGCCGTATGGACCAAGATTAGCTGAGTTGACGGCGTACGAATCGTCGTAATACGGATTCGCGTGTTGAATCTCGACTATCAGGAAGCGTGGAAAGTTTGGACCAGTCCACTCTTTATAAAACTGGTACGCGTGCTCCTGAACGATGCGGTTGTAGCCGGCGAGCTTGAAGCGTTCGTTGTAATCCGGTTTCAGATTTGGATCGGGCGGCTGCTCGCGAAAGCCGCCGAAGTCCGCGGGAAAGTGGCCGTGAAAAATCGCGAGTGGATATCGAGCTTCCGGATGCGCGTCGAAGCCTTCAGGCAGAAGCACGTGCGCGCCGAGAAACATCGGACGGCCCCAGAATTTCGACAAACGTTCGCTCTTGATCCTGATGTGCTTGATGTACTTCGTATCGGCGGGCGGCTCGATTGGCGGGATCACTTTGTCGAGCGTGATCAGGATGCCGATGCGCTTAGTGGAATCGATGCGAACCTGCGTCGGCGTGCTGTAAAGATTTCCCGGTGCGCGACTCCACTGCTGGCCTTCGCCGCGGTCCATCGGCAGCTTGACCGTGTGACCGTCGGAACGTTTGAAAGTCTCGTAGCGATGAAGAAGCGCCTGCACCCAGTACTCGCCCGGCGGGAGCTGGGTGATTGTGCGAATCGGATAGCCGAATGCGTTCTGGTCGATCGTCTTTGTCTCACCAGGTTTCCAGCCGTCCACGTCGATGCCGAACACCTGTTGCGTGTTCAGGTCTTCGTTGATCTGAAAGCGCGGCTCGCGATCGTTGTTCTTCGAGATCAGTAAGAGCAAGCGGCCGTCGAGGTTTTCGTTTGCGACACTTGCAGGGAACGAGATGTCGAAGTTCACGTTCGCCGCGTTCATTGCGGCGGATGACGACTGTGATGTGGTGGAGAAGACAAATGCAACGACCATTAAAACACTCACTGTGATCAGGATCGGTTTCTTCATTGAGTAATGCTCCTCGACTATTGGGTTTCAGGCTCTCACCGGTAGACCTTCGAGTTCCATGATGATTAGCGCATTCGTCGCCGGACATGGACCAGGGCGCAGGCGGTAGTCAAACACCATCTTCCCTTCCGACACCTCTTCGCGGAAATGAAAGTTCACTACACCTTTAATCTCGTCCGCCAGCTTGATCAGCTCCAGATCGTGTGTCGCCACCAGGCCAACCGCCGTGCTCTCCGAAAGCGCGCGGATGTACGAACGACTGCCGATCAAACGTTCGCGGCTGTTCGTTCCACGGAAGATCTCGTCGATCAAAAACAGCACTGGAAGCGGATCGTCTTGCGTCGCGGCCGCGAGCAGTGCCTGTAGACGTTTCACTTCAGCGTAAAAATACGAGAGTCCGTCCTGTACGGAGTCGCTGACCTTGATGCAGGTGAACAGTCGAAATAACGACGTCTCGAGTCGTTCTGCGTTCACTGGAGCACCGGCGTAAGACAAACACAGATTTACGCCGATAGTTCGTAGAAACGTGCTCTTGCCGGCCATGTTCGATCCGGTCAGGATCACAACGCGCTGATTTTGGTCCAAGTCGAAGTCGTTGCAAACTTTCGTCTCCGGACGCAAAAGCGGATGGCCGAGAGTGCGCGCTGTGAATCTGCGCGGCTTTGAAGTGATCTCGGGAAACACGTAGTTCGGATTGAGATAGCCGAAATTCGCTAACGAATTTAGCGCCTCGAGTTCATACCATGCGTCGAGCCAGCGCGGCAGGAGATGTGCGATCTCGTCCTTCACCAATTCGAGCCGGTAGGTGAAGTAAAAGTCCCAGGGAACCAGCAGGTGGACGATCAACGACAAGATCGGGTTGGTACGAATACCCAGCGCCGCGGCAAGTCGTCCCAAACGTCTGATCTCGATCGAAGGTCGCTTGTCTTCCTCAAGAAACGGCGCACAAATCTCCGCGAGCCGCGGCGTGCTGTTGTACGAGCGTGATTCAAGATAACCAAAGACTGCTTTGAAATACGTCAGCGTTTTCTCGAGGTCGTGCAACTCGCCGAACGCGCTCGCAACTTTTCCCTGCATCAGGATCATTGCGCCGAAATAGATCAGCGACGTGATGGGCCAGATCTGCGGGATTACTTCGAACGCCGCGAGCACGACGCAGGTGATGTTCAGCAACGAGAGTGCAAACAGAACGACGACTGTCGGAAGCAGAGAGCCTTTGCGTTCGCTTCGGGCAAGCCAGTCGACGAGCATTCGCGAGTTCCAGAGGTTTGACGTTTGCGAGCGAGGCCGCAGCGGGCTGGTACTGAGACGTGCTACGGCTGAGAGTAGTTGAAGCTTGTCGCGAAAGAGCGAGTGGTTTTTCAACTCCCGAACGAGTGCCTGGCGGTGCCCGATCAGTTCGGGATTCGGCCTTGCATTCAGCAACCACGATCGGAGACGTTCGCTTCCTTCTGTCGTGACTGCGCAGTCGAGCAGTCGATGCAACGATCGCTCGCCTGTGATGTCGAGATCGGTTTCGAAAGGGTGACCTGCGACTGGTTGGACCAGCGGATCCGTAGGCGGAATGCGGTCCCAATCCAGTAGAATCCGCGCCTGCTGGACCTGTTTGATGTCTATGAGAAGCGAGTTCCGGGTAAGGCTGTCGCGAATCCTCGTGTGAAAAAGCGTCGCGATGGAAAACCCGGCGGCAATTATTACAGCAAAGATCCATCCAGCGGTCGTGCCTGCAAAATTACAAAAAGCGAGAGCGAGCAACACACCGGCGACAAAGATCACTCGACGCGCGTTCCAGTACTTCCGACTGACCGCTTCCAGTGCCTCCGCCCGGCGTCTCAGCCTCGCAATCTGTTTGTCGAGTTGTTCCAAACGCGTCATGCTCTACAGTCTCATTAGACAGAAGATTTACATGATTTACAGAATCACGCGCAGGGCGGCGTGGGGCAGTCGGAGTCGTGGACGGCGTTGGGGGCGGCCGTCGTGGTTGTGTGTTCGCGGCCGAAGGTCGTGATCAGGACCACTGAGCCGACAATTACCGCAGCAGCAATCAACATCCGCGACGTTAAAGGCTCGTTTGCCAACAACCACCCAAGCAGCACTGCAACTACCGGATTCACGTACGCATACGTCGCAGCACGCGCAGGCGTCACGTTTCTCAACAACCAACTGTAAGCCGTGAAACCCACGAGTGATCCAAACACCAGCAGGTAAAAGAACGCGCCGATCGAAAGCCACGACGGGCTCATCGTGCTGAGCCGCGGCAGTTCGCCTGCAACCACTCCAAGCAACAGCAGCAGACTCCCACCCGCCATCATCTGCATGCCGGCCGCCATCGAAGTTGAACCCTTGATCGGGCGATGATTCGCGTAAACCGATCCCGCAGCCCATGCAAACGAAGACACCAGCACCACACCCGATCCTGCGAGACTCAGCCATGATCCCGCCTCAGCCGCGCTCAATCCATCACTCACCAGCAGTCCAACACCCACGAGCCCAATCAACACGCCCAGCATTACCGGCGGTTTTGGCCGGCTGCGACTAATGATCGAGTTCAACAACACCACCCAGAACGGCTCAGTCGCAACGAACAACGCGGCCAACGACGTCGCGATGTATTTCTCCGCCCACGTCACACCACCATTGCCGACCAGCAACAACAAAGCACCGATGATAAAAGCTTTGGGCCACTGCGAGAACGACGTGCGCAGGCGTTCACCGTTAAGGCCGGCCAACGAGAAGAGTATCGTTCCGGCGAGTAAGAACCGTGTTCCAGCCATTAAAAAAGGCGGAAGTGTCTCGATCGCGTAGCGAATTCCAAGGTAAGTCGAACCCCAGATTACGTAGACTGCGGCAAACGCAAGAACAACACGCAAGCGGGATGGGCGAGAGTCTGGCATGCAAGATTTAACTTGCAACAGATCTCATAGATGTTTGGGTATTGCAAGCGGGGCCGAAAAAACAGCGGTTTTACTGAGGTAAAGGGGAAAGAGGAGAGTTATGGACGCTTCGGTCGTTCCGGCCGGGGTTTGTCGTTGGTGTTCCGAGGTGGTGGCCGGTTCTCCTTGCGGTCGTTGGTGATGACCTTCACCGGCTCCTTCACTGGCCGCTTGTCCTGACCTTTCCGCTGCGCAAAAGCTCCGGCCGACACAACGCCCAGCATTGCTATCACCAAAAGTTGTCGCATCAAATTAATCATCTTCAGCCTTTTCTCCTCTGCCAGTATTTACTGCGCATGGAGGGAGAAAGAGTCGCGCTGTCATGGAGGCAGCAAGAAAGGTGCCACGTGCTTTTGGGCGAAGAGTCTAGCAGTTACCGGGCATTTTCGCACCGTTTCGAATTTTGCCGCACGGTATCGTATAGCCGCAAGTAGGGGAAAACCCCGATAGGACGCCTGTCGAGAGGCGTCCGGAGCTAACGTTTTATGGTGACGCTCAACGTGCCTACGTTGCCACTGCTGTCGAAAGTTCGCAGCGAAATTGTGTGCTCGCCGGGCGCAACCAGGGGAACCTCGACCGTGTAGACTTCGTGGCCACTATCCGCGATGCCGTCGTCCGGAAAGGCAGGTACCCATGCAGCGCCATCGACACTCGCATCAGCTTTCCGCACTTTCCCGGTCATATCATCTACCGTAAATACCACCCGCACGGCATCTCGCGTGATCTGCGGCTGCCCCGTCAACTTAACCACCGGCGGCGTGTTGTCGATGTCAACAGGCTCACTCAACCGTTCGCCAGTCAACTTCTGCCCCGGCGGATTGTCAGGGGCGTCGGAAGCGATCACTTTGATTACGTAACGTCCGTCGGCGAGTGTCGCGCCGTCGATCGTGTAGAAGTTATCGCGCAGCTTGTCTTTCAAGAGCCGGAACGTTTGCTCGTTCAACGCGCGGTAGTAAACCGCATACTCGAGAGTGTCGGAATTTCGATCCTCCGCCTGCCACTGGAACGAACGCGCCCCGCGCTGGTAAAAACGCCGCGGCGGAACCTGCGCCGCAACTGGTCCAAACAGCGTCGGATCGAGTCCTGACGTTTCAACGTTAGGATCAGAGACTATCGGCACGATCTGTTGCAGCCCAACTCCGATCGGCAAAGCCGTGATCGAAAGCACCTCCGGCGCTACGTTGCGCGGCAGATACGCAACACTCACATCTTCGATCCACGCGCCCTGCGCCGCTGTGGATCCCGACGAACGAACAGTCGCGCGCCATTGAATGAATCGTGCACGCGGACTCGAGATCTGATTGCCTTCAGGATTGCGATATGCGGCGCTCCAATCGCTCCACGTCGCATCGGGCCTCTCGCCGTTTCCGGTGCGCGTTTGCACTTCAACAACGCCGCCGCCGCGCCACCAGATCCGGCCCCACGACGCAGTCAGTTTTGCATCGCGCACAGGCGATTCAAATGTTCCTTCACTCACGAGCTCATTGCCGAAGCGAAACAGTTTTCCCTGGTTGCTCGACGCGGCATAGATCTGGTTGTTCTTTACGAGTAACGACGAAATCTGACCTTCAGGCGACTGCAACAACAACGTGTCGCGGCCGTCGTTCGTGACTGAATAGATGCGTCCCTTATCGGCAGTGCCGATCAGCACAGTGCCGGGTTGCAGACCCGGTGCGATGGAAAATGCAGTGACAGTTGGTGAACTCCAAACGACATCGGTTGCGCCATCAGGGAGTATTCGAAACACGGCGCTACGCGCGTTTGAAACATCACTGCGGCTGCGTGTTTGACCAGGCTGCCCCGGAATCATCGGCGCGCCCGTTTCGTCAATCGGAGTGATTGTGACGGTAGCTGATGGAGTCCCACCTTCAGAAGGTGTCGATGGTTGAACGACTGGCGCCGACGGTCCACGCGCGGTTGCAGCGGCATCACTCAGAGCGAGTGCATAGATCGATCCGTCAGCCGCAGGTGCGAGAGCATGAATCTCACGAAGCTGCGTGTCAAAGAGCGCAAAGGTTTTTCCTTCCGGCGACACGCGAAGGACCAGTCCACCGGAGTCTGTGCCGGCGATCAGATCGCCTTGCGGTGTGACTGCGAGCGAGATCACGTGCGTCTGATTCGTGCTGACGAGCAGAGATGAGTCGGGCGACGCCCCTGCTGCACGAACGCGATAGAGTTTGCCGTTGTCACCGGTGCCCACCGCGAGCGAGCCGTCGGACATGATTGCAAGTGACCAGATGTATTTATCGTTCGGATCGAAATAGACGTCGGCTTTTCCGTCAGCAGTGATGCGATAGACCTTGCCGTCGGGCGACGTGCCGGCAAAAAGCGAGCCGTCGCGCGCAACTGCGAGCGCGGTGACGTCGAGTTCCGGTGCGTCGTAGAGAAGCCCGGCGGTTCCGCTTGCCGGAATGCGATAAAGCCGGCCGTCGTGTCCGGTGCCGAGAAACACGTTGCCCTGGTTATCGACAGCACTGGACCAGACGTACGTTTGCTGCGTGTTGAAAACTTCCGTGAGCTTCGGTGCAAGCATCAACACGCCGGTGTCGCTGATCGACACCCCGCGAGCGTCGCCCTTCAACAGTTCAGTGCGCCCGCTGGTTTCCCAAACAGCCGGTTGACCTGCATGAACTGGAATCGAAAAAAGTATGAGGAGAAGTGTTGAAATAGTAGCAAGGCTGGTTACTTGTTTAATAATCATCTTCTAATCAGTTTCCTATGTACTTGGCATAGAGTGAGCGAGCAAGCGCGATCTCGTCTGTACCTCGAATGATTGAACGTGCGTCCTGAAAAACAGTTAACTCAAACTCTCCTGTCTTGAAGCGCAGGAGATACTCATTAAACTTCACTTCCCCTGCACGACGAAGCCTCTCGGCGAGTGAGGAGAAGTTGATGCGTGTCGGTTGCGATGGCGAGATCTGCACGGCATCACGACCGCAAAGCACTGCGGCTCCATCCGCAGATTGCGACAACGTCTCGTACTTTCCGAGTGCACATGTCGGACAATCCGCACGCGGCGCACCGGGGTTAATCTTCCGCCATTCGTTGCGCCACACGTCGAATTGCATCAGCGAGCCGTGAAGATCCTCGATCCGGCCGGTGATGAGTTTTACGACTTCAGTCACCTGCACTGCCGAAACGACGCTGATGATCGGCATGATCACGCCTGAAGTATCACACGTGGGCGCGGTCGCGGCGGCAGGCGCTTCTTCAAACACGCAACGCAGGCAAGCTGTTTGATGCGGACGGATCGTCATCGTCACGCCATACGAACCGACGGCAGCGCCGTAGATCCAGGTTACGTTGTGTTTCACACAGGCGTCGTTAATGAGGTAGCGTGTGGCGAAGTTGTCTGTACCGTCGATGACGACGTCGCATCGGTCGAGCAACTGCTCGATGCTCGAATAGTTGATGTCGAGTATGTGAGGCTCGATTTCGATTTCGGAATTGATTTGCCGGAGGTGATTGGCGGCCGCAATGGCTTTAGGCAGACGTTGTTCGGCGTCGCTCTCCGTGAACATCGTCTGACGCTGAAGATTTGATGGCTCGACGAAGTCGCGGTCGACGATGCGCAGGTGACCCACACCCGCGCGCGCCAGGGATTCCGCGTGAGCGGACCCCAGCGCGCCGCCCCCAACAATCAGAACTCGCGCGGCCAGCAGCCGCCGCTGCCCTTCTTCGCCAATTCCATCGAACAGGATCTGTCTGCTGTAACGATCGTCCACTGCACGCCAGTATAAGCAATAGGACTTATAAGTCCTATAGGACCTATATCGCGCAGACGATCTAGTTAGGCCGTGATCCCGTACCGCTTGATCTTCGCGTTCAGGGTTGTCGGCTTCAGGCCGAGGAGCCGTGCGGCGCGCGTCTGGCTGCCCGATGTGCGGCCGAGCGCAGTCCGAATCAAACTCACTTCAAACTGGCGCACCTCGTCAGAAAAACGGGCGCCGCGTTTGATGTCCACCGGCCGGGAGATTGCCAGCGATTCCACTTCGTCCAGAAGTTGCAGGACGGTTTCGCGTAAAGTGTTTAGCCTCGCGTCGACGTTCACCTCGCTTGACGCTTGTTCAACCTGCTGTGTGTTGTTGTTGTTTTCTTCCAACCCTAAAATCGATTCGTTATTCATTGACCTTCCTCCACGAATGCGGCATTTGATGCTTGCCGCCCTGGGCCTTATCCGGGGAGTTGGATTACGGCTGCGAGAATAGTCTCAGAGTGTTCAAAACAACGCTTCGAAGTTGTGACGGAACGGCTAAATTTTGGGACAAACCGTAAATTGGCAGTGGCAGGAAGTAAGCAGCACACCCACCTTGATCTAGATCCCGTTTCCAACCGCTCCCTGAAAGTTCGCTCGATAGTTTCGACTCAACGTAAGTTGCTTGCCGTTTTCCATGATGATGCGGTACTCACCATGAAACCATGGCTGCATCTCTTTGATTCGATCGATCTTCACGATCGCAGACCGATGAATGCGCCGGAACTGCCGCGGATCGAGTTGCTCTTCGAGACTGCTGATCGTCTCGCGTAAGAGATAGCCTTTCTGGTTGTCGTAAACGCGCACGTAGTTTCCCTCCGACTCGATGCAGTAAACGTCCTGCACGTTCAGAAAGAAAACTCGGCCTCCGGTTTTGATCACCAGACGCTCGAGATAGCGCGGGCCGCTCTTCAGTTCTTCAAGTAACGCCAGAATGTGACGCTCGCGATCGCCGCTCTGATCGCGCGTGATCTGCGACTTCACACGCTGCCACGCTGCATCAAACCTTTCATGGTCGAACGGCTTGAGCAGGTAGTCGAATGCATGCACCTCAAACGCGCGCACGGCGTACTGATCGTAAGCCGTAACAAAAATTATGTAAGGAGTGGTCTGCCGGTCCAACGACTCGAGCACTTCAAAACCGCCAAGCTCCGGCATCTGAATGTCGAGAAACACCAGATCGGGAGTTAACGACGCGATCGATTCAACTGCTTCACGACCGTTCGCACACTCCCCAACTATCTCGACATCCGGATCATCAGCGAGCATCTCGCGAATCATCTCGCGAGCAAGTGGTTCATCGTCGACGACCAACGCTCGAATACGTCTTGCGTTCGTCACCTGGCCTCCTGAGAACGTGAATAACGCAATGAACGCGCGTGAGTGAGATCACACAGTAAAGGAACACCGCAACCGAATGTCTTGTGACGCAAACGCGTCAAGAAATTCATCGGTTCGTACGACGAGGTTAGATGCTAAGTTTCGTATTAGTGGATGGTTGAAGATTCAACGAGAAAGTGGATGATGATGCAAGACTTTGGATAAACCTTACGTTTCTGACGTGCGAGGGATTTCGAGAGTTACGACCAGCCCGCCCGCCGGATTGTTCGACAGTTCAAAACGCGCGGCGTCGCCATAAAGTCCAGCCAGCCGGGCACGTGTATTCGCCAACCCCAGTCCCCTGCCCGGACGTGTTTCGAGCGCTTGAATGCCTGGCCCATTGTCTTTCACTTCGATCCGGACCACGCCATTTCGCGGCGCAGCCGTAACCTCAACATGCCCGGAATGTGAATTTCCGATCGCATGTCGCATCGCGTTTTCGACGATCGGCTGAAGTATCAGGTTCGGAACCGGAACGTCCAGCACTTCCGGATCGACACGAATGTCTGTCGTAAGCCGATCCTGAAACCGGATTCGCTCGATCTCGAGTTAGCCATTCAAAAACTCGATCTCCTGCCGCAGCGTGACTTCCATCGAACCCGAATTTTCGAGTGTCAAACGCAAAAAATCGCCGAGGCGCGTGATCATCCTCCGCGCAGCTTCAGTGTCCTTGCTCAACAGGGCCGAGACTGAATGCAGCGTGTTGAAGAGAAAGTGTGGATGCACCTGCATCTTCAGTGCTTCCAACTGCGACTGGACAAGCTGCGTCCGCAGTTCCGACGCTTTCAATTCGGCTTTGCGATAAGTGTTGTAATAGGAGAACGCATGGCTCAAAAGGAGCATGACCCAGTAAATGAGCAACCAGCGATCGAGGTTGATGTAGAGATGGTTAATAACTCTTAAAGAGGTTAACTGGCCCGGCCGCCCCATGAGCGGCGTGTAAATCAAAAGGTGAAGCACCAGCAGCACGCTCGTCAGCGCCAGGCTGAACAAAAAGTGCAGGCCGGTCCGTCGTAACCAGTTCTTTCGTTCAATGCAAAACCGGCGCGCGAGCCAGAAGACGAGTGGCGTCGCGAGCGCCCAGAGATAACAAGCGGCGGCTTGAAAGACGAGACTTCGACCATAGTGGATCGGGCGTCCCGCCGCGTAATCCCACATGAATGACTGGGTTGTAAAAAAGAGTGTGACGAGCGTCCAGACTCCCCAGATCAAACTATAACGCACGAGCCGACTGGAAAATACAGACTCATCGTCGACTATTGGAACTTGCTTGCTCATTGGTTCGAACTCGAAAACGGAACCGGGGTTGGCATTGGGAGGTGCTGACAATGCAATCCCGATAAATAACGCCTGAGTAACACCGGTGGGGAGATCTTTGTGACCAAAAGGACTTATTAAGATGCAGACAGGCCGCTATCAGTCACCAGTATTTTTAACCGAGCGCTGCGGCCGCCGCTTCATACATGGTTGACGAGCCCGAGAACTTGCGGCCTGTCCATAATTCAATTTGCGTTCTCGCCTGGCCTACGAGCATTTCGAGACCAAGGACCGTTTCGCAGCCGGCAATCCGCGCTTCCTGCAAAAACTTCGTTTCCATCGGGTTGTAAACCATGTCGAAAGCGATACGTGCCCCTTTTAATTGACCACGAGTTGCGGGCGTTTGATCGACGTACGATCCGGATCCTAAGGGCGTCGCATTTACAACGAGCTCGTAGGACGAGAACGAAGCGGAAGCGAGTGGCTTGCATTCAATGTTGAAGACCTCGGCGAGCGGCTGTGCTTTCGCGGGGTCTCGAGCAAAGAGAGTGACGTTCGCGCCCCACCTCTTCAAGCTCCAGATCGCCGCACGTGCAGCACCGCCGGCGCCGATGATTGCCGCGTCAAGATTTACAAATGACTTTACCGTTCGTCGCAGCGGATGGATAAAGCCACCGGCGTCAGTGTTGTATCCACGTAAGTGATCTTTCTCGACGACGATCGTGTTGACGGCGCCGATTTTTTCAGCTTCGGGATCGATCCAGTCGATGCAGTTCATCACCGTCTGCTTGTGCGGTGCCGTGATGCTCAGTCCGCGGAGGTTCCAGGCGAGCTCTCTTGTAAGCGGATGCACCATGCGTTTGAAAAACGTCTCGATATCTTTCACTTCAAACGGCAGGTAGACTCCGTTGATGCGTTCGGAGATGAATGCGGCGTTGTGCATGTGTGGTGAGACTGAGTGCATGACAGGCAGTCCGACGAGACCACAGATCATCGTGTCCTCATCGATCGTGTCGATATGGTAAACAGAGCGAAGCGATCGAGCGTTGAGCTGGCCGGGCGCAGTCGCACTCTCTTCATCAAGCGCACCGTATGTCAAAAACGATCCGCGTGATGGACCAAGAATGCGCGTTGCGATCCCCGCGTTGCCCATTGCAATCGCGATGATCTCCCGGCCTTCGCTTAGTGCGCGATCGATGAGTTGAAAAACGGGGATGCAATCCGTGATGTCGTTCGCCTGTACAGCAATTTTTAAAACACGAGCTGGCGTTTGGGCCAATCGCGCATAAATCTGTTCAAGCTCCGCGGGCACGTGATCGAAATCGTGGTGCGAGACGATCGTCCTGGACCACTCAGGCGCAACACCCTCCGCGATGTCAGCCTCGACGTCCCACCACACACCTTCGCCTCGCGGTGCCTGCGTCTTCCAAAACGCTTCACGTTCCTCGCGCGTGAGTTCTCGATACCCGCCTTGCTCCGCGGGACGAAACGTAACAATTGCTGGAATCGAGATGTCGCGGATTAACGCGGAGAGATCCGCGAATTGCTCCTCAAAACAATCGATCCGCAATTCGATCCAATCGGCGGATTGAAGCGCACTGAGGCTGGGTTTACAGGTCGGAGTACAAATCCGCGGTTTCTTACTTGCGCTCACTGGGATCAAGATGCCGGGTCGGCGTTTCAACGCCAAGGTGACGTGTGGTGCCTTCAGTCACACTTGGTGGCACCTCCGCGCGGTACGCCGGTTCCGCAAAGGCCCTCGTAGCGGGCGGCGCCTGAACTTTTGTCTGCTTCTCTCGTTCCTGGAGGCGAATAAACTGCGCGAGACCAGTGCCGACCATCACAAACGCCGGGATCAACAGCCAAAACCACCAGCCCTGGCCCGGACCGACTCGCGACAGCACGATCGAAATGATGAGAAACGCAAGGCCTGAAAAGATGTTCTTGAATGCGTGTTCGAGCGTGACCTCTCCTCTGTTTCGCCTGCGCCCGAATGGCGCACAGTCATTGGCCTCAGTCTCAGGTTTAGTTAGCTGCCCTGTCAGCGCCTGTGGCACCAGGCTGATGTTTGCTCCGCACGTGCGACAAAAACTCGCGCCGTCGAGATTCTGTGTTGCGCACTTAGGACAGAACATTATTTCCCGCCTCTCTCCAGCATTCGCTGGCGCTTCGCTTCGTAAAGCAGCACTCCGGCAGCGACTGAAACATTCAACGATTCCAATTTGCCCGCCACAGGAATACGAACGACAGTGTCGCAGTGTTCACGAACTAAACGATGAAGACCGTGTCCCTCGCTACCGAGGAAAACTGCCGCAGGCAGCCGCCAGTCCCAATCTGTGTACAACTGTTTTGCTTCGCCCGCGGCGCCGACAACCCAGATGTTACGTTCTTTAAACTGCTCTATCAAACGAACGAGGTTCGTGACGCGCGCCACCGGCACATACTCGAGGGCTCCGGCCGCAACTTTTGCAACCACGCTCGTCAATCCGACAGCGCGCCGCTCGGAAATAAAAACTCCATGCACTCCCGCGCATTCCGCGGTCCGCAGAATCGATCCCATGTTCCGCGGATCTTCAATACCATCAAGTCCCAACGCCAGCGGCGGATCGGCCGTGCCAATCCTGCTTTCCAGTTGGTCCAACAACTCATCCGCGTCCGCATAACGCGCAGCAGCGATCCGCGCTACAACGCCCTGGTGTCTTGCATCACCGAGCGAGCGATCAAGATCCAATCGCGGCACACGATGAACAGGCACGCCCTTCTCGCGCGCCAGCTCCAGCAACGGCTTCAACCTCTCTATCCTTGCACTCTCAACTATCGTGATCGTCTCAATCTGCCGTCGCCCCGCGCGCAGCGCTTCGATCACGGCATTCGGACCATAGATCGTGTTCGCTGCATCCGCGTCATCCGCGGCCCGTTTTCGTCTATTTGACATCACTGATTTCGATTGAAGTAATCGCGCAGACGCGAATAGCGCGTGAACTGGATCTCGTTGCTCTTCGTCGTCGTCATTCCAACAGTCAGCTTCCCGGGCCGTTCGCGACGCCACCCACTCGACTGCGTCTCCGGCAAAGTGGACCATGCAAGCTCCAGAAGATTGCGCACTTCCGGATACGACTCATCAACCTTCCCGTTCACGGATCTCTCGATGATTAACCGTTGCAGCTTGCGAATGTTTTCGTTTACGACGAGAGCCTTGTCTCTTCCGAGGCATGAAAAGTCGAACGCAGTAGCATTCACACGCCACGTAAACGAGTGCTCCGCGTCGTAGAAGTCGATCACGGCTTCGTCTTTGAAAAACTCGCTCGTATCGAGAATCTCCTTCTCAGGTTTCCGTGTCATGCGTTCGTTCATCTCAAACTTCGCCTCTAACAAACGCCACGGTAAAATCAACGTGACGTTGGACCACGATATCGTCGTCGGTTCTCCCGCACCAGCCTGGTAGACCGTGAACGTCTCGTCTTCAAAACTCATCGACTTCACACGCTTCACCAGACCCACGCCAAGATCATCGTCACTCAACGTCACACATTGCAACCGGAGATCTTTTAATCGCACGGACACGAGCTCAGCCTCATCACGACTCGCTGTACGCGCTACCGGTAAAGGAATGTTCGCAGCGAGCAAGGCTTGAACATTCTCCGCAGTAAGTTTCAAGAGTTGCGCAGCTTCAGTAACAACTTCACTCGTCACCACTTGATCCTGAGGCAACAGGATGTTGTTATAACCGCGTTCATGTTTGTCAGGCTGGCGGAGGACCGGCTTGCGAAGTCGTGCTGATGATTCGGTCAGAGGCAACGGTGCGACACAGTACAAACAGGTGACACGCGTCGGAGGATTCGCTCTCAAACACTCCTCACAGCGAATCATCTGTTCTGCTGTGAAACCCTCTGGCTCGGTGGGTTCAATTGGACCAAGGAAGGGAATGTTTTCGTTATCTTTAGGCAACAGCTCCTCCAAGTATTTGAATTATACGACGAGAAATTCCGGGGCGACGATAATGTTTGCAGGCCTTCAAATCCGTAAGGTTTTGGCGCTAACACTCGCATGTGCGACGTTGTTGATAGTGAGTGCGTGTGCAGTGTTCCAACCGGCGGATCCGAACGGGCCACGGTCCAACGCGCCGCAATATCCGATCGGATTGTCTGACGTTGGCACGCGGCTCGAAGAAGCTTCACTCGCGTGGTACCAGTTGTCTCAACGTTACGGCGTTTCTGGTAAGACTGAAGCGAACCTGCATCCCTACACGGGAACACTGGAAAGCCTGCCTGCAAACCTTCCGGCGTCGATTCACCTGCCGAAGGTCGGCGACCCTTCAAAGCCGACTGAAGCAGACACGCGTGAAGCTTTGCGCAGGTTCATCGTGGAATGGCAACGTCTCATCGGTGCGGAACCGGACGAACTGTCGCTCGTCGAAAGAACCGACGAACCGACGGGAATCAAAGTTGCTCGTTATGAGCAGCGGCCGTTCCGGTATCCACTGCGTGGAGGCTTCGGAAATCTGACCATTCGTTTTCGTAGTGATGGACAGATAGTCGGTTTGTCGAGTAACTGCATACCGAACGCGGACCGGTTACAGGCAGCACTTAGCAATTTAACTCCACAAGTTACACGGGAACAGGCAGTAGAACAGGTCAGGAACAGGCAGAATTTAGCGGCCACGGCTGTAGTCGAGCCGCAACAACTGGTGGTGTATGCGCAACCGGCTAAAGCTCCTCAGAGCGCGCCTACGAGCGGGCTCGAGATGCGGTTGGCCTGGGAAGTAAACGTTACGAATGGGCCGGTAACCAAAGTCTATTTGGACGCAATGTCTAATGAAATAATTGCAACATTATGATCAACTTGACCAGCGCAAAACAAAACCGCATCCTAAGATCAAATACCAGCAGGGTTATGTTTGGAGTCAGTTTATGCACAACTTTGATCCGACGAACAATATTTCATGGCAACTAGGACACAGGGGCAGAGTCGCAGTTTTTATCGACGGTAACAATCTTTTCCACGCAGCGCGGTTTCATAACATTGACATCGATTACAACAAGCTGCTGCGTGTGCTGTTGGGTGACGGACGACTGCTGAGAGCGTTTTTCTATACAGGTGTTGACATCGGCGCCGAACGCCAGCAGGGTTTCCTGTTATGGATGCGACGTAACGGTTTTCGCGTCATCCAGAAAGAGTTGAAGACTTTTTACGATGGGACCCGAAAGGCGAATCTCGACGTCGAGATTGCGGTTGACATGCTCTCGCTGGCAGGACGTTACGATACTGCGGTGCTCGTATCGGGCGATGAAGATTTCGTCTATGCCGTTAATGCGGTTGCTTACAAGGGTTGTCGTGTCGAGATAGCAGGTTTCAGATCAAACACGGCGCCGAAGCTCATCGACGTTTCCGACTACTTCATCGACCTTGGCGAGATCGCTGATAAGGTGCGCAAGGAGATCAGTCATGGGCCTCGCTATGACGAGCGTGACTTGCACGAACCACTGCCGCCGCAATATCTTCACGATCAGTTGGAGATGCAGAAATCTCAGGCCAGCGGTTACCAGGCAGCGATGCGCGTGGTGATCGAGAGTGAGATTGACGAAGAAGTCGCGGAGTATGAAGCGGCGACGGAGTTTATTAGAATCACCGACGAGCACTGATAGGTCGTATAGGTCCTATAGGACCTATAGGACTTATAGGACCTATATCGTTCAGCCGAAATGAAAATCTTCACCCTCCAGGAAGCTAATGCCCTTCTGCCCAGCGTGCGAATCATCGTTGGGAAGATTCAGCGTGCGCATCGCGGGCTCATGGCTTATCGCGACGAGGCTAAAAAGGCGTCGGAAGCCGCCGAACAAGGCGGCGGGGGCATAACCTACGGCGTCGCTTATGCCGCTGTCCTCACTGATCTGACCGTCCAACTCGGCGAACTCGAATCACTCGGCGTCCAGCTTAAAGACTTCGAACGTGGCCTCGTTGATTTTCCCTCATTGCGCGATGGCCGCGTCGTCCTTCTCTGCTGGCAAATGGGCGAAGGCGACGAACTCGAGTGGTGGCACGACGTCGACGCGGGCTTCGCCGGACGCACACCTCTTTAAGCCGCAGCTTAACCTCAACTGTTGCTTTATTTTCTCGTTGACCAGTTAAAGTTGTTCCTGATAGTATGCGCGCTCGTGATGGAATCTTCCCCCAACGAGTCGACTTCACCGGCGGAAAAGAAATCCACACTCATCGAATTTCCTGGTGTCACACGCAATTCCCTGCCTGAATGGCGCAAAGAACTAAGCGAACGAGTGCGCGAAGTGCAGGAAAAGCGCGCGCGAGAAGCTGCGCGCGAAGCGGCTGAAGCGGAGCGAATGCGAATGGAAGCCGCGATCAACCCGCCACCACAGCTCGAATTGTTACCACCGGCGCCGATGCCTTCCATGAACCCGTTGGTGGCTGCCGCACTCAAACGAATCGAAAGAGCACACCAACCCGCGCCGAGCGAGAATCGCCAAGCAAGGAGCACGTTGGCGACTGCGGTCGCGTACGCACCGGAACGAGAAGAGAACGAGATGAGTGAAACGGTTTCA
>DASTQB010000288.1:0-4612 GCA_035761985.1 Pyrinomonadaceae bacterium | reverse complement strand
GAGCGCGAGGCCTATCAGCAGAATAAGTGCGGGCATGTAGAAGAGCCGGTAGAACGTGTTTTGCGGCAGCCAGAAAAACAGAAACACGAGATACAGGCCGGTCCACAACAGCGACAGCAGTAACACAGTTTTTTGCCGCGTACCGAGGTGCATTTCGCGAACCCACCGCAGGCTTACGATCCGCCGAGCGTTCCGCAATACGTGAAATATGAGCACCGCGACAGCGGCTGCGAGTGCGACCATAAGCGCGATCACGAACGGGTTGATCAGTCCGCGCAGTAAGTTGAATCTGCCGCCGAAGAAAAGCCGCACGTGCCCGCGGAGTGAATACAGCAGGTTGGACCACAGATCAAACCTTACATCCGCATCCGGTGAATACGAAGCGGTCCAGCGGAGTAACGTGGCGACGTCAGACTTACCTGAAGCCAGATAGAAAAGGTACGCGTAAGCGGTGACGATCAGCACGAAAGCGACAACAGTAAACGCGAGCACATTCAGCGCGCGGCGCCCGAACGACACTGGCTCGTCCTGCAAGTAAAGCCCCAGAGCTAAAACCGGAAACATCACGATGGCTAGTTGATGAAACGCCATGGCGATGAAGAATATGAAGGCGAGCAGCAGTGGCCGCGGTTTTCGATCGGGCAGCACCAGGTAAAAACACAGCAGCATGAACAGCACACTCGGAATGTAAGCATTCCCGTCGGTCGAAAACTTCCACCACGTTGCGGAAAATGCAAACAGGAGCGTCATGCAGGTTGAGAGATAAACCGATCGCAGCGTCTCTCTGAGTATGAGAAACAACACGGCGGCGCAGGCGGTGCTGAGCAGGCTGCTGAAGATCTGGAGCGCCGTCATCGCGTTGATGTCGAAACCGAGATTCGTCAGGAGCTTGTAGAAAAGATAGCCGGCGAAGTTGTAGATGAGATGATTCGGATGGACCAGCGACGGCTGCAATCGCGGAACATCCTCGATGGTTTTGGCAAACGTGATGGCGTCCCAGTAGTAAACTTTCGTCGGGAACGCGAGATAGACGATGGCGATGACGATAAAGATGAGCCGGTGCATTAAGTGACCAGGATTTATAAGAGTCGCACGATTTCCAAGATCAAACTTTTGACAGGATTTACAAGATTCGCATGATTTTCAAGATTGATCAGCAAATCCTGTAGAATCTACGGAATCTTGTTCACCGATCGTTCGATAATCTGCTTTGGCGGCGAAGACTGGTGGTATCACCACCCGCATTCCAAGGCCCACCTCATGCGCAAGTTTGCGCTCGCAGGTAACAAAGTCATCTTCGTCAACTCGATTTCGATGGGGCTGCCGAGCCTCGGCCACAAAGATCTCCTGCCGCGAATCAAACGCAAACTCGGGAGTTACTCAAAGCTCGCACGACAAACGAGTGAAGGTATCACAGTCGTCTCGCCTGCGAGTTTACCCTTCTTTGGTTCAGCAGCGGCGCGCAAAGTTAATCGCCATTTGCTCGGAACGCAGATCAGGCGTTTGGCGCACGCCCGCGGACTGACAAAACCGATCCTGTGGATCGCGATCCCAACTGCGGCCGAGATGATTGGCACACTCGACGAATCGGCAGTGGTCTATCAGGTGTCAGACAAGTATGATGCGAACACGATGGATCATGCTACCGATCCGGCCACGATACGAAGGCTTCACGAACACGCCATCGATGCCGCCGATCTCATCTTCTACTCGGGTCGAAAACTTTTCAACGAAGCGACACGCGGTTGCGACCGATCGCACCTGCTCGAGCAGGGCGTTGACTTCGAGCACTGGCGGCGCGTTGGAGATGGAACGGTGGAAGTGGCGACGGAGATTGCGCGAATACCGCGGCCGCGTTTGGGCTACTTTGGTGCGATCGAACCCTGGCTCGTCGATCAGGAGTTGATCAAACGTGCGGCACGCGAGCGGCCGGACTGGCAGTGGGTTTTCATCGGGAATCGTTCCCGAGGGCTCGAGATCGAAGAGTTGCCGAACACGCATTTTCTGCCGCCGGTCGCGTATGCGGATTTGCCTGCGTACGCCGCGGGATTCGACGTTTGCGTGTTGCCGTGGGAAACTGAGCAGTCTTTTACGAGCTACGGGTCGGCGATCAAGGTGCGCGAGTACCTGGCGACAGGGAAGCCCGTGGTGATTTCACCGTTGCCGGAGTATGAGCCGATGCGCGACGTGCTGCGGATTGCACGCACGCGTGATGATTTTATTCGGTTGGTTGAAGAGGCGTTGGAGGAGAATGATCCTGCTAAGCGCGGGATGAGGCAGGCGGCGGTTGCGTCAGGGACGTGGGACGCGCGTGCTGAGTGGGTGAGTGAGTTGATCGAGAGCGTGTTAAGCCGCGGATGAACGCGGATGAACGCGGATCAGAGTGAAGGATGAAGCAGGTTTTGCAGAATCGAAAGACTGGGCGGCCGTTTGTGGGTGAGGTGCCGGTGCCTGCGCTGCAACGTGGGCGTGTGCTGGTGCGCACGGTTGCGTCGTTGATCAGTGCCGGGACGGAGAGGGCGGCGGTTGAGTTGGTTAGCAAAGGGTTGGTGCAGGAGGCGAGGCAGCGGCCGGATCTCGTGAAAGCGGTTGTGGCAAAGGTGAAGAATGAGGGGTTGCTGAATACGTTTGCGTCCGTGCGCGATAAGATGGCGGCGTCGCAGGCGTTGGGTTATAGCGCGGCGGGAGTCGTTGCGGCGGTTGCGGAGGATGTGGCGGAGTTTCAGGTTGGGGATCGGGTTGCGTGTGCGGGTGTTGGGTTTGCTTCGCACGCGGAGGTGCTTTCTGTTCCGAAGAACCTTTGTGTGCATCTTCCGGAACGTGTGAGTTTTGAGTCCGGAGCGTATGGAACGCTCGGCGCGATCGCGCTGCAGGGTGTTCGTTTGGCGCAACCGACGCTTGGTGAGTCGGTGGTGGTGATTGGTTTGGGGTTGGTGGGCCAGCTTACGGTCCAGCTGCTGAAAGCGAATGGCTGTCGGGTGTTTGGGCTGGATCTGGACCAGTCGCGGGTTGCGTTGGCGCTGGAGTTGGGTGCTGACAAGGCTGCCATTTCGGATGATGCAGCAGCGAAGGAGATTGAGACGTGGACGCGTGGGTACGGTGCTGATGCGGTGCTGATCACGGCTGCAACGGATTCGAACCAGCCGGTCGAACTGGCGGCGCGAGTGTCGCGGTTGAAAGGTCGTGTGATAGTCGTTGGCATGACGGGAATGGACATTCCACGCCAGCCGTTCTTCAGCCGCGAACTGAAGTTGGTCATCTCGATGTCGTATGGACCAGGACGGTACGATCCTGATTACGAAGAGCGAGGTCACGACTATCCTCTGCCGTACGTGCGCTGGACCGAGAAGCGAAACATCGAGAGCTTTCTGCAACTCGTGGGCGATCAACGGGTCAACGTAGAGCGACTGACCACGCATCGGTTTTCAATCGAAGAAGCTGATCGTGCATACCAGTTGATCTCGGGCGACGTGCGCGAGCCGTATCTCGGTGTGGTGCTGAATTACGATCCGGAACGCGAGGTGGCGCGGAAAGTTTCCCTCGGCGCGGCGCCGGCGGCGCGAAAGTCGGAGAAGTCGATAGTGCTCGGCGTGATTGGCGCGGGCGGGTATGTTCCGGCGATGCTGCTGCCGCACTTCAAGAGCGAAGGTGTTGGGTTTAGATCGATTGCAACGGCTTCAGGGGTTTCAGCGCACGACGTTGGGAAACGATTTGGATTTGCGTATGCGGTTTCAAGTGCGGACGAAGTGCTTGATGACGCGGATGTGAACCTCGTTGTGATCGGCACGCGACACGATCTGCACGCTGAGCTCGCGCGAAAAACTCTTGAGCGCGACAAGCATGCGTTTGTCGAAAAGCCGCTTGCGCTCAATGACGAGCAACTCGAATCGGTGCTGGATGTGGCGCCGAGTTCAGCGGGGAAGCTGATGGTCGGATTCAATCGACGCTTCTCGCCGCTCGCGCAGCGTGCGAAGCAGTTTTTTGCAGGGCGCGAGACGCCGTTGTCGATACTTTACCGCGTGAACGCTGGTCGTGTTCCGAAGGAGCATTGGATACAGGATGCGCAGGAAGGCGGTGGCCGAATCGTTGGCGAAGTGTGCCACTTCATCGACCTGATGCAGTTTCTGATCGGTGCGCAGCCGGTGTCTGTTTTTGCTGAGGCAGTGAGCGCGAAGTCCAGCAAGATCGTTGATGCCGACTCGGTTTTTATTACGCTGCGGTTTGCTGATGGATCGAATGGAAGCATTGCGTACCTGAGTGAAGGTGACAAGGCGCTCGCGAAGGAGCGCGTGGAGATATTTGGCGCAGGCAGAACTTTCGTGCTCGATGACTTTCGACGCGCGACACTTTACAAAGACGGGCGCGAGGAGCAGGTGACTTTGAAGGCGCAAGACAAAGGCCAGCAGGCGCAAGTGCGTGAGGTGTGTGCGAGTGTGCTTGGTGGTGGAGCTGCGGCGATACGCCTCGAGGAGCTGGCGGCCACGAGCCGCGCTACGTTCCGGGTGCTCGATTCTCTCCGCGAGCGCCGGCCTTTCGACATTTAGCCGCGGATTACACGGATAAAAACACGGATTTTATGTGTGGGATCGTAGGAGTCGTTAGTCAGCAGCCC
>DASTQB010000287.1:0-7904 GCA_035761985.1 Pyrinomonadaceae bacterium | reverse complement strand
AAGCCCGCACGAACCCGGACGGCGTCGTTTGTCAGGCGGATTGAAAGTCGATCTGCAGGTTGACTCGGACAGGCCATAGCCTTCGATGACGAGACAGTTGAATGTCTCCTCGAAACGTCGCAATACCTCAGCCGGAACGGGCGCCGAACCACACATCGCGAAGCGCAACTGGTCTGTTTTCAAACCGCGTGGAACGCCGTCTGGGTAAGTGCTCAGCAGCATCGAGAGCATCGTTGCGACTGAACCAAACGACGTGATCTCGTAATCCGAGATGATCTGCCAGAAACGTGACGCTGAAAACTTTGGACTCACAACGGTCGAGCCGCCGGCGTACAGCGCCGACATCGTCGTCACGGAAACCGCGTTCATGTGAAAGAGCGGCATCATTGTCAGCAGTCGATCTGATTCGGTGAAGTGCAACCAGCTGCTGATCTGGCGCGCGTTCGCGATCACATTGCCGTGCGTCAGCAGGCAGCCTTTCGGTTTACCGGTCGTGCCGGACGTGTAGATGATTATCGCTTCGTCATCCGTGCTGATCTGTGTCTCCTCTACCGGTTGACCAGTAAACTGTTCGACGTTGTCGAACGGAATGATTGTGATGTCGTTCGTTTCGACCGCCGGCAAAAATTCCGTATTCACCAGCAGTAGTTTGGCTTCCGAGTTTGAGATCACGTACGCGATCTCCTGCGCCTTCAGCAGCGAGTTGATAGGTCCCGCAAGCGCGCCGATGTGCCAGCACGCAAAGTATGCGAACACATACTCGACGCTGTTCGGCAGCAGCAAACTGACCACGTCGCCCTTGCGCACGCCGTTGGCCCACAACATTCCGGCCAGTCGTCGCACTACAGCTGCAAATTCCCTGTAAGTGAACTGCCGTTTGTCGGCTTCGGAAAACAGGAACGGCTTGTCCGGAGCCGCTGCGGCTCGCCGGCGTACGAGTTCGGGAATACTTTGCGGTTCCAAAGTCATGCAAACTGTTATAGCACATGATATATTCCAGCACTTCTATGATTACTTATCGCAATTTTATCGGCGGCAAGTGGGTTGAATCCGCCTCGACGCGCACCGCCCAAAACATCAACCCGGCCAACACTGACGACATCCTTGGCACCATTCGACAGGCCACTCGCGAAGAAGCTCGCGCCGCAGTCGAAGCTGCTGCAAACGCGTTTCGCGAATGGCGCGGAACGCCCGCGCCGGCTCGCGGCCGCATCGTCGCTAAAGCCGCGCGGCTGATGGAAGAAAACAAGGAAGAACTCGCGCAAATCTTGACGCACGAAGAAGGCAAAACGATCGCCGAGTCGCGCGGTGAGTTGCAGCGCTCGATCAATGTCGCCGAGTTCTGCGCGGGTGAGTCGCGTCGCATGAACGGCGAGACGATCCCTTCCGAGTTGCCGTTGAACTTCGCTTACACGATCAAGCAGCCGCTCGGCGTGGTTGCGTGTGTGACGCCGTGGAATTTCCCTGTGGCGATTCCGGTTTGGAAGATCGCGCCGGCCCTCGTGGCCGGCAATACAGTGGTCTTTAAACCCGCATCGATCACGCCAGCGACGGCTGTTCGCATCGTCGAGATCTTCGAAGCGGCGGGCATTCCGCCGGGCGTTTTGAACCTCGTGCTCGGCTCCGGTTCGGAAGCGGGCGACGAGATCATCAACCATCCTGCGGTAAAGGCGATCTCGTTCACCGGATCAAACGGGGTCGGTATTCGCCTCTACGAACAGGCATCGCGTCGTGGCGCCAAAGTTCAATGTGAAATGGGCGGAAAGAATCCGGTCGTGGTCCTTGAAGATGCGGACATGGACCTCGCGGTTGAATCGACAGCGCAGGGTGCATTCGGATCGACGGGCCAGCGATGCACGGCGACGAGTCGCGCCGTTGTTGTGGACCAGGTTGCGGATGAGTTTGTCGAGCGGATCGCAAAACGGGCGGAGTCGATGCGGATTGGACCAGGATCGGATCCCTCGACCGAGATGGGACCGAGTGTTGATGAGAACCAGTTTAAGACAGTGCTCAACTACATCGACATCGGCCGTGAAGATGGAGCGAAGCTGGTCTGCGGCGGCACGCGCGCGACGGGCGAAGGACTCGACAAGGGATATTTCGTGCGTCCGACCGTCTTTGACAACGTTACGCCTGACATGCGGATCGCGCGCGAGGAGATCTTTGGTCCGGTGTTGTCTGTTTTGCGTGTCAAAAACTTTAGCGAAGCGATGGAGGTTGCGAACGATAGTGAGTTTGGGTTGTCGTCGTCGATCTTCAGTAACGATGCGTCGCGTATCTTTCGCTTCGTCGATGAGATTGAAACGGGCATGACTCACATCAACTCTCCGACTACAGGCGGCGAGGCGCACATTCCGTTTGGCGGATCAAAGGGGACGGGCATCGGCGATCGCGAGCAGGGTTCGACGGCGCTTGATTTCTACACTGAGCTGAAGGTGGTCTATGTTGATTACACGGGCCGCAAGCGCGAAGGCAATCTTTACTAACAGTCTGGTCGTCCTTGTTCTGTTTGCAGGAGTTGCGGCAGGACAGTCGAATCAGAGTGTCTACACGTCGCTTGAAGTGAAGCAGTGCCGGACGATCAAAGGGGCTGATGCTGGAGATTACGAAGGGCGTTGTCGTGGCGCGAGCGGGTACACGCTCGTGCTGGTTGAAGGCGATCTGCGTCAGAACATTACCGTAGTGACGCCGCAGGGTGCGAAGCATTCGCTCGAGCTTTGGGACGTTGTGAGTGGCGCTTTTTCACATGTGGGTCCAAAAGCCGAGTGGCGCATGGCGAGGCAGAACGGCAAACTCACTCCGGTTGCGCTGATCATCCGTTACAACGCTAACGAAGATCCGGAACAACCGCAGAAAGTAAACTCATATCTCGCCGTGGCCAAGATCACCCCCACGGAGATCTGCGTCACCCACAAAATTTCACCCGGCCCAAAAGCAAACGAGGACGCCCGTCGCGCTGCCGACATCGCCTCCACCAAACCATGCCTGAAAGGCTCTTGATCGTAGCCGCATAACTCACAAAGACAATTCGTTCTCCACGCACCCGCACTCGCCGTTCGCCACGCACCGCACTCGCCGTTCTCCACGCGCTCCACGCATCAACCTTCAACGTTCTCCACGCACCGGATCTTCGCCGTTCTCCACGCACCAACCCTTCGACGTTGTCCACGCGCACAATCGCTATCATCGGCGGATGTTCTTCGCTCCGTAGGAGCGAAATGTTTATAGCTAAAACCAACTCCAGCATTCGGCTCCGTAGGAGCCGCATGTTTCTGCAACACCGGCCCTAAGATCGCCGTTTTATCAGAGCCACATGCTTCCCAGGTGCTACCCACAATTACTACTAAGACCGCCATCCGCTTTTCTGGTCCTGCCGCTATAAAACATCTCGCTCCCCTGAGCGAACTCGTTTCCGTCTGCCTCTATAAACATGTCGCTCCTCCGGAGCGAGACCGGTTTCTCTCTGCGGCTATAAACATCTCGTCCTCCGGAGCCAGACCGGTTTCTCTCCTGCGCCTATAAACATCTCGTCCTCCAGAGCGAGACCGGTCTCTCCCGCGGCTATAAACCATCTCGTCCTCCGGAGCGAGACCGGTTTCTCTCCGGCGGCTACAAACATCTCGTCCTCCGGAGCGAGCTCGGTTCTGTGCTGCCTCTATTGAATGTAGCTCCTCCGGAGCTAAACCGGGTTCTGTCGGCCGCCATGAAACATTCCGCTGCTCCCGAGGGATGCAGAGCGCGTCGGTTCGATGCGCTTCGGCCTTCGCTCCCGTAGGAGCGACATGTCTATAGATTGAGAATTAAAAAACAATTTCGCTCCGTAGGAGCGACATGTTATAACCTCGAACGCTTTATCATCCTCACCGCTAAAAGAGCAGAAAGCGTGGTGCCTCATGGCCAACACATTCTCACAAATCTACATTCAAACGGTTTTCGCCGTCAGCGGCCGTCTCTCACTGATCACTCAAGACTTCAAGGAAGAACTGCACAAATACATTACCGGCATCGTTCGGAAGAAAGATCAGAAACTAATCTCAATTAATGGCATGGCAGATCATCTTCACATTCTGATCGGCCTCCGACCATCAATGGCGCTCGCCGATCTGATTAGAGACGTAAAAGCCGATTCTTCAGAGTGGGTGAATAAGAAGAAACTCGCTCGTGGAAAGTTTGGATGGCAGGAAGGATATGGCGCATTCTCCTACGGCCATTCACAGCTCGACACCATCATTCGGTACATACAGAACCAGGAAAACCATCACCGCCGGCGATCATTTAAGAATGAGTACCTCAGTTTGTTGCGCAAATTTCAGATTGAATTTAAAGAGGAATACGTGTTCGAATTCATCGAGTGACGCGCAATGGACATGTCGCTCCTAACGGAGCGAAACCGTACTTTTATGCTGGTGCTATAAACATTTCGCTCCTCCGGAGCGAAGCAGCATCGCCGTTTTGGCGCTCAAGGGCTATCGAATATGCCGTGATGTTGACAGACATATATTCTTCGTTCCGCTGGTAGAAGCAGTATCGCCGTTTGGCGCTTAAGGGCTATCGAATGTGCCATGATGTTGATAGACGTATATTCTTCGCTGCGCTGGGTAAAAGCAGCACTCTTCTTTAGGTCAATGGACGATCTATCGTTCCTGGTAATGTGATATCGATCTACACGGATCTTCGCTCCGGAGGAGCGACATGTTTATAGCTGAAACCAAAAACATCATACGGCTGCGTTAGGAGTCGCATGGATCCCTGCGAACGGACCGCTTATTGATTGAAGCTCCTATAAACATTTCGCTGCTCCAGAGGAGCCGTTGACGCTCGCAAAATCCTGTAATCGTGCGGTTGATTTCCGGGCGTTCATGCTATAAACATCTCGCTTTCAATCCGAGCAATGCAAATGTCGGAGCAGCTCTAACATGAAAACACTCATACGCAATGGGCGCGTCGTGACGGCGGTTGATGATTACAGGGCGGATATTCTGATTGAGGATGAGCGCGTGTCGGTCATCGGGAGCAGCCTCGCGATGGAGGTGGACCAGACGATTGATGCTGCGGGGAAACTCGTGATTCCGGGTGGTATCGATCCGCACACGCATATGGAACTGCCGTTCGGTGGCACCGAGTCGTCTGATGATTTCCGGACTGGAACGATCGCAGCCGCACACGGCGGGACGACGAGCATTATCGACTTCGCCGTCCAGTACAAAGGCCAGTCGCTTATCGAAGGTATCGACAACTGGCACAAGAAAGCCGAAGGCAAAACCGCGATCGATTACGGCTTCCACCTGATCACTACCGAGCTCGAAGACAAGCAGATCGAAGAACTCTACACCGCGATGGACGAAGGCGTGACCAGCTTCAAGATGTTCATGGCTTATCCGGGCGTGTTTCTCGTCGACGACGCCACGATCTTCCGCGCCATGTCGGCCGCGGGCCAGCGTGGTGGCCTGATCTGCATGCATGCAGAAAACGGAATCGTCATCAACGAGATCATCAAACGTGCGCTCGAACAAGGTCGCACGGCGCCGAAGTATCACGCACTCACGCGGCCCACGATCGCCGAAGCCGAAGGCGTCCATCGCGCGATCGCGATCGCGGAGATGGCGGAGTCGCCTGTTTACATCGTTCACCTCTCGTGCGCCGACGCACTCAACCAGGTGCGGCAGGCACGCGATCGCGGCATTCCTGCTTTCGCCGAAACGTGTCCGCAGTATCTCTTCCTGTCGATCGACAACTACGACGAGCCGGGCTTTGACGGCGCGAAGTACGTGATGACGCCGCCGCTGCGTGAGAAGTGGAACCAGGACGAGCTCTGGAAAGGGCTGAAGATGGACGATCTTCAGGTGATCTCAACCGATCACTGCCCGTTCTGCATGAAGGAACAGAAAGAGCTCGGCCGCAACGACTTCACGAAGATTCCGAACGGCGCTCCGGGCGTCGAGAACCGCGTGCCGCTGATCTACAACGGCGGCGTGGTTGAGAATCGCATCAGCCTCAATCGCTTCGTCGAATTAACCTCAACCGCGGCTGCAAAAATGTTTGGCCTGTTCCCGAAGAAAGGGACGATTGCCGTCGGGTCGGATGCTGACATCGTCATCTTCGATCCTGAGAAGGAGCAGACGTTGGGCTTGAAGACGAGTCACATGAACGTCGATTACAACGCTTACGAAGGCAAGAAGATTAAGGGCGTCGTCGAGACCGTGCTCTCACGCGGCAAGGTTGTGATTGATAAAGGAGAGTACAAAGGCAAGGCAGGCGATGGAAAATTCCTGAAACGCGGCACCTGCGTGAATGTTTAGCCGCGGATGAACGCGGATAGGCGCGGATAGACCAAACATCAGACAACATGACAACTGAATCCCCCGCCACTCAACGCGACTTTGTCGAACTGCAAACCGACGTCTCACACAGTCCACTCTGGAACCCCGATCTCGCGCCGACAACAATCAAAGAACGCACCTGGTCCACCTGGAACATCGCCGCACTCTGGATCGGAATGAGCGTCGTCATCACCACCTACACGCTCGCCGGCGGTTTCATCGAAGCGGGCATGAACTGGTGGCAGGCGATGATCACGATCCTGCTGGGCAACACGATCGTGCTCATCCCGATGATCCTCAACGCACATGCGGGAACGAAGTATGGCGTCTCGTTTCCCGTGCTCAGCCGTGCTGCATTTGGAACGAAAGGCGCGAACGTTCCGGCGATGCTGCGCGCGATCGTGGCGTGCGGCTGGTTTGGTATTCAAACGTGGATCGGCGGCACTGCACTCGACACGTTGTTTGGCGTCATGTTTCCCGCGTGGTCCACAGTTTCCGCGATGTTTCTCGATGTTCCCCTGCACACGTGGCTCGCATTTCTGCTGTTCTGGGCGATTCAGGTCGCGATCATTTTGAAGGGAGTCGAGGGAATCAAATATCTCGAGACGTGGTCCGCGCCGCTCCTGCTCGGCGGCGGTCTCGTTCTACTCATCTGGGCAGCGTGGCGCGCTGGTGGACTCGGCCGCGTACTAACGGAGTCAGCCGCGCTGCAAAAACAACAGAACAACTTCTGGACCATCTTTCCCGGCGCTTTGACCGCATCAGTCGGTTACTGGGCCACCTTGAGTTTGAACATTCCCGACTTCACTCGTTACGCGCGTTCGCAAAAGTCTCAGATGCTGGGCCAGGCGCTCGGACTGCCATTCACCATGACTGCCTTCGCCTTCATCGGCGTTGCGGTAACAAGCGCGACGGTGCTGATCTACGGCATCGCGATTCCGAACCCCGTCGATTTGATGGCGCGCTTTGACAACGTGCTGATCGTGCTTTTCGCGACCGCAGTGATCTTCGCAGCTCAGCTCACGACCAACATGGCCGCGAACGTAGTCTCGCCTTCCAACGACTTTTCAAACCTCAATCCACGACTCATCTCCTACGTCACGGGCGGTCTGATCACCGCCGTGATCGGCATCCTGATGATGCCGTGGAAACTGATGTCGTCGATGGGCGCTTACATCTTCACGTGGCTAATCGGTTACTCAGGTCTCATGGGTGCAATCGCGGGAATCCTGATCTGCGACTACTGGGTACTCAGAAAGCAACGTCTCGATCTCGAGGGCTTGTTTAAGACTGAGGGCCCTTATTCGTACGGAAGCGGCTTCAACTGGCGCGCGATGGTTTCACTCGTCGTCGCCATCGCTCCCGTCGTGCCCGGCTTCCTGCGCGCGGCAAGCACGCCGGGCGGGCAGGTCAGCAATCCCGGCTTCCTCGACACCCTCTACACTTATGCATGGTTCGTTACTTTTGCCCTCGGATTCGGCTTATACTACGTCCTGATGAAAGCATCGAAGGGAGATTCCGCGTAATGTCACGCACCGTTAAATGCGCGCTCATACAGTGTTCGAATGCCGCCGCGACCGATCT
>DASTQB010000286.1:0-10948 GCA_035761985.1 Pyrinomonadaceae bacterium | reverse complement strand
CGTTTAGATTTCCCAGCACGCCGAGTCCGATCGTTTCCGATTTGAAGTAAGTGCGCGCAACTTCCTGAAGCTCATCAACCGTTATCGCACGGATCCTCGCGATCACTTCGTCAGGCGAGATGCGACGCCCGTGAATGATCTCCTGTCGCGCGAGCGTGCCTGCGCGTGCGCTCGACGATTCAAGACTCAACAGGATCGACGAGATCGCCTGGTCCTTCGCGATGCGTAGTTCTTCTTCCGAAACGTTTTTACGCACAACTTCCCGCATCTCCGCAAGCGAAAGCTCCAGCACCTCGTCGAGATACTCAGGCGATGTTCCCGCATAGACCGTGAAAACGCCAACATCGGAAAAAGCACTTCCCGCGGCGCCGACTGAATACGCGAGTCCTCTTTCTTCGCGCACCTTCTGCCACAGCCGGCTCGACGTTCCACCGCCCATCACCGACGCCAGCAAACTCGCCGCGTAGCGATCGTCACTCAACGCATGTGGCCACGGCGTCGCGAGCACGAGATGAGCTTGTTCGAGTTCGCTCTTTTGTTCGATCAGGATCGGCGCGGCCGGACGCGGCCGACTTGCGTCAACTCCATGCGGGCGCATGGCTGCGCCACTCTCGCAACCGTCAAACGCTTTTCCAACCAGGTCGACGAGACGATCGTGATCGACGTTTCCCGCGGCTGCGACTACGAAGTTGTTGTAGGAAAACTCCCGCGCGTGAAACGCGACAGTGATCTTGTGATCGAAGCTGGTTACAGTTTCTTTCGTGCCTTCGATCGGGCGACCGAGAGGCTGGTTGGGGAAATACGCCGCATTGAAAAGTTCTCCCAGGAGCTCGTCGGGCGTGTCCTCGACCATTTTCATCTCTTCGAGAATCACTTTTTGCTCGCGTTCGAGGTCTTCCTGCTCGAAACGCGGGTGCGAAACGAGGTCGGCGAGCAAATCTATTGCCTGCGCGAGCGCGGTGTCCGCAACCTTTGTGGCAAAACCCGTCATCTCATGGGTCGTATAAGCATCCAGGTTTCCCCCAAGACGGTCAGTTTCAACGGCAATGTCGCGAGCGGTGCGCCTCAGGGTGCCTTTGAACACGGCGTGCTCGATAAAATGACAGATTCCGTTGAGTTCGGCGGTTTCGTGACGAGATCCCCGGCGGACCCAGATGCCGGCCGTGACTGATCTCAGCCCCGGCATATGTTCCGTCAGGACAGCTATCCCGTTCGGGAGTTTTGTAGATTTAATCTCGTCTATCATTGAGTGAGACCAATTAAGGCCGAAAATCGTGACCGCGGTTGAAAGGGGAGTAGGAATCCTAGCACGGCCAAAAATCGGCGGCAAATGCGGCGAATTTCCGCCATTTACTTGACAGTTGTGGGGCCGTGGCAGAAAATGATCGCCTGTTTTGGGGTTCCGGTAAGTCTCCTCGCCGTAACCAGTTTGGCCTTTCAGTGCTTCCAAAGGAATTTGGTCGCGGAGGTCCTTTGCATGAGAAGAGCATTTGGCTTTAGTTTGTCTCTGCTCGCGCTAGTGTCGCTGCTGTCTGTTGACACACTTGCCGCAAGCTCTAAAAAATCACTCGCTACCATAACCGGAACAGTTCGCGACCACAGGGGCAATCCACTTGCCGGCGCATTCGTGGCGCTCATTCGCGAAGGTGCGAAGGCTGTTAAGGAAGCGAGGACCGACAAAGAAGGCAACTTCATCGCGAAGGTCCTGCCTGGCCGTTACGCGATCAAAGCGTTCGCGGATGGATTCAGCGAAGTGTCTTACTCAGCCGTTGATGTGAAAGCGGCGCAGGAGCTGGCTTACAAGTTCAATCTCGAACCGGTTGGTTACGGCAACACACTGCCCGAACGGCGGCGCGATCGCGACGACGTAAAATGGACGCTCCGATCCGCGCAACCACGACGCTCGATTTTCCAGGTGCGCGAAGGTGAAGACGCGACGATCCAGACGGTGACTGAAAATGCGGAACAGACCGCAGCCGCAGCGCCGATGGAAACCGCTCCCGGAGCACCCGCAGAAACTTCCGATTCAAAACCAAAACCACGCGGAGTTATTGAAACTTACGTAGCTAATGGCTTCGTTGCTTCTCCCGAAGGGTTCACGCCTTCTTCGTATGTCGGGTTCAACTTCGCCCTGGCCGCTCCGATTTCAGAGGACGTCGAATTGATCTTCTCCGGTCAAACCGGAACTGCCGATGCTCCCGAGCGCATCGAGGCAACCACCCGCTTCCGTCTCAACGATCGCCATCGCGTCGGTGTCACTGCATCAGGCATGCGTTTTGGATCTCCCGTTTGGACCAGCAATCGACCCGAGTCAAATCTCCACGGCCAGGTAGCATTGCGTGCAGTGGATGAATGGATCGTGCGCGACGGAATCGTGATCGTGATGGGTCTCGATTACTCACGTTTCATCGGCGCCGGTGGTGCGCATGCTTTCACTCCGCGTTTCGGTGTTCAGTACGACGCCAACGCGCGCACGCGTGTCAAAGCAGCTTTTGCTTCGGGCGGTGATGAGGACGGAATTCAGAGCGTCGCGCGATTTGAAGACGAGCAGGTTGTCTTCCGCAGCAACGCCATGAAGCCCGTTGCGTTTATCGACGGACAAGCGGTGCTCGAACGTAGTCATCGTCTCGAGTTTGGTGTGGAAAGAGTTTTGAACAACTCCTCCAACATCGAAGCGATGGCGTTCTTCGATACGACCAGTGGACGTGGCGTCGGGTTGTTGAGTGGACCATCGAGCGCGTTCTCAGGCCAGGCCGGTCAGGCGTTCATTAACGTTGCCAACCAGCAGGGATCTTCACGCGGCGTTCGCGTGGTTTACACGAAGCGTTTGAATCGCGTTTGGACAGCCTCAGGCGGTTACTCTTTCGGACGCGGTCAGCGGCTGAACGCCGAGAGTTTCTCGTCGCCGGCGGAACTGTTTGAAAACGGATTCTTCCACACTGGTGCTTTGCAGTTGACCGCAGGTTTTGACACCGGCACGCAGGTGCGAACGGTGCTCCGCTTCTCTCCCGAGGCGACCGTTTTCGCGATCGATCCTTTCGCCGGCAGATTGGGTGTTTACGACCCGTCGCTGAGTATTCAGGTCACGCAGGAGTTACCGAGTTTTGGCTTGCCGGTTCAAGCCGAAGCTGTTCTTGATGCGCGGAATTTGTTGGATGTGCAGACGAGTTCTGACAACGGAGAGATCCTCACGTTTGTCGGCACTGGTCGACGGACTGTTCGCGGTGGAATCTCGGTCAGGTTTTAGCGCACGAGATGAAGTGAGCAGCCTGTTAGTTTCCCTCTCAACACACTGACTCTGCTCACTTAAGTCTTGAACTGAAGATCTTCCAAATTCTCGGAAATTCCGAAAAATTGGAGTGGATCTGTGCCGGGATGTTCTACCCAGCCTGTTTCTTCTGCGTTTCTCTGTGGGGAACATACCTTGCCTAATAGTGCGGGATCTGCCAATTCACAAGAATTGGCAAGGTCGTTGAGGTAGTAGTGAAGGGATCAGTTTTCACAACCAGGACCTGGTTTTTACTAATCGGTGCAGCGCTACTGATCAGTGCCGGTCTACTCAACTTCCGCCAGCGCGTGAACCATGAGACGCCTCCCTGGGACGGCGTCGAATGGGTCGATACCCACGAAGGCATCACTGCCAAAACTATCGAACGAGGTTCCGCGGCTGACAGAGCCTGGTTGCTCCCGGGCGATCGCCTGTTGGGCGTTAGCTTGAACGGCCGCGTCCCTGAGCAAATCCAGTACGCGCGCGACGTTCAGATCTATCTCGAAGAGGCTCGTGCCGGAGGCCAGGTGCATTACCTGATGCAGCGTCCTTCGTACGCCGGCAGCGGGCCTTACTGGGCCGACCTCGACAATCTCGGCGCCATTCACAAGTGGACACCGCGCGTCATCTACATCAACGTCATCGGCCTCGTCTTTCTGTTTGTCGGCTTCTTCGTGCTGTTCAAACAGGGCGGCCGCGCGCCATACGCGCTCCATTTCGCGACGTTCTCTTTAGCAGCCTTCGTGTTTCTTTTTTACACTCCGGTAGGTAGCTATCGCGATCTGGATCTCGCGATCGCGGTGCTCGACAACGCGGCGTTTATTCTCTTCGCGCCATTGTTCCTGCACTTCTGCCTGCTTTACCCGACGCGGCAACAGCTTTTTGCGACGCGCCGGTGGCGTACCGTCGCCTTGTATGTTCCCGCGATACTGTTGCTCGGCTTCTCGATGGTCGTGTTTCTGAGAGACGAGCTTGGGAAAGCGTTTCCGCCTTTCCGCTCGATTCCGGTTACTGAACAGCTCATCGGGATTTTCTACTGGCTGTGTTTCCTGCATTTTGCGGCTGCGCTGATCATCAGTGCGGGGCTGCTGGTCCAAACGTTCGTAAACGCCAAGACTGCGATCGTTCGGCAACAGCTCAAGTGGGTGGTGTGGGGCACGTTGCTCTCCGTCGCTCCTTTCATACTTCTTTACGGACTTGTTTTCCTGTTTGGCGCGCCTACCGATCGTTGGCTGACTGACGTTGCCATCCTGCCCCTCGCGTTAATACCGTTCGCGTTTGGCTATTCGGTGCTGCGTTACCGACTGATGGACGTCGAGCTCGTCGTGCGTCGTGTTTTTGTTTACGCACTGACGACGCTGGCGATAGCGCTGTTGATCGGCGCCGTTGTTTTCACCGGCGGCCTTTATGCGTTCGGATCGGATCAGGGATTCACTTCCGGTGAGATCACGTTGCGCGTAGTCATGGTCGTGCTGGCGATGGCTGCGATCGTGATGGTTGCGGGGCCTGTCAAAAACTTTCTCCAGGAGCAGGTCGATCGAGTTTTCTACGGCGAGCGATACGATCTGCGAAACAGTTTGCTCGATTTTGGCCGCACGCTTTCGGCGACGACTGCGCTCGATCCGCTGCTCGACGCTCTCGTCAGCCGGCTGCAACAGGTGTTGAATGTCGAGCGCGTTGCGATCTTCATCGAGTCGAGGAATTCCAAGTCGGGTTATGAAGTCGCCCGTGCCGCGGGCTTGCCGTCGCAGATAGTCGCACCGCCTGATTTCCGCGAAATGATTCGCGTTCGATCGGCGGAGACTGGGATCGTTCGCGCGGACGATATCGATCTTGATTTGCACTCCGACGCGACTGTTTCAGTGCGCCGGGCGCTTCACTACTTTGTTCCGTGCGTGGTGCGTGGACGCATGGTCGCAGTGATTGGCCTGGGTCGTTCGGTCGACGGCGCATTGCTTTCGTCGGAAGACGTTCAGATCCTGCGCACGGTTTCGGGCTACGTTGCAGTCGCGATCGAAAACAGTCTGCTTTACATGGATCAGCAGGAACGCGCCGGCGAGTTGAAACTCCTGAAGGAGTTCAACGAGTCGATTATCGAGTCGATCAACGTTGGTTTGCTGGCAGTTGATCTCGACGGGCGTGTTACGCGTTTGAATTCCGCGCTCGAACACATTCTCGATCTGCGACGCGATGCGGCCGTGGGCAAACGCGTTGAAGACCTCTTCTCCGAAGACTTCGCCGACACGCTCAAGCAGGTGCTCGGCAAGGATGGCTGGCGCCTCAAAGAGATCCGAAACATCTACAAGCTGCACACTGCCACGCGCGCGAATCGTAGTCTGGTTTTGAACATCGCGCTCGCGCCGCTGCAGGACGGACAGGGACAAACGGGCGCGCTTGTCGTGCTCGAAGACGTGACTGCGCGAACAAGTCTCGAAGAGCAGTTGCAACAACGCGAGAAGCTCTCGTCGATCGGTCTGCTTGCAGCCGGCGTTGCACACGAAGTCAACACGCCTTTGACCGGCGTCTCGTCCTACACGCAGATGCTTTTGGGAATGTTGAATGAAAATGATCCCAAACACGCGTTGCTGCAAAAGGTGCGGACGCAGGCTGAACGTGCCACAAATATCGTCAACAACCTGCTGAACTTCTCACGCACTGGAAGCGCGACCGAGTTTGCCGAGATCGACGTCGCGCGCGTGATGGACGACACGTTGCAGTTGCTCGAACCACAACTGCGTCGCAGCCAGATCGAGATCGTTCGCCGCTATGACGACGACGCTCCTGAAGTCTTCGCTAACGCCGGAAAATTGCAGCAGGTTTTCACCAACCTTATTCTCAACGCGCGTGATGCGATTCCCGATGGCGGCAAGATCATCGTCTCAACCGGCACCGCGGAAGACGGATCGCTCGTCGCCGAGATTTCTGACACCGGAATCGGCATCGCTCCCGAGAACGTGGCCAAGATTTACGATCCGTTCTACACGACCAAAGGCGTGGGTCAGGGAACGGGACTCGGCCTCGCGGTCTCGTACGGCATTATCCAGGAACACACCGGCCGCATCAGCGTCGACAGCGAACCCGGACAGGGCACCACTTTCCGCATCACCTTGCCAAGCGCACGCGTCCGCGCTCGTCTCCAGGCTGTAGGCGATTAAAAGTTTTTTAGCCGCAGATTTACGCGAATGAACACGGATCAGATCAGATCAGATCAGATCCGTGTTAATTCGTGAAAATCCGCGGCTCTTTGCTAAACTAATCGCTTCGTGATGAAAACGGAAAAACGTAACTCCAGAAAAGGATCGGTCCTCGTTGTCGATGACGAGGAGATCATGCGAGAGGTGCTCGAAACGCTCCTCACCGCCGAAGGCTATCGCGTCGATCTCGCAAAGACCGGAGAAGAAGGTCTTGAAGCATACGGGCGGCGTGCGTTTGATGTCGTGCTTCTCGACGTGTCGATGCCGGGCATCGGCGGGCTGCGCGCGCTCGAAGAGTTTTTGAAGATGGATCCCGACGCGGTGATCGTCATGATCACTGCTTACGCAACCTTCGACACTGCCATTGCCGCCTGGGAACGCGGCGCTTTTGGTTGCATCCGCAAGCCTTTTCAGAACGAACAGATCACCGCCACGATCGTCGCGGGCATCAAGCGGCGTCGCAAGGAAGAAGAACGACGCACGTTGCGACGTGCGATGAGTAAAGCCGTCGATCGCGGCGAGATCATCGGCCGCTCCGACGTGATGCAGGAAGTGTTTCGACTCGTCGAACAAGTCGCGCCGGCGAGATCGACCGTTTTGATCACGGGCGAAAGTGGGACTGGTAAGGAGTTGATCGCGAAGGCGATTCACGAAGCGAGCACGCGCGCCGGGCGGCCGTTCGTTACCGTGAACAGTTCAAACATTCCTTCAGAACTGCTTGAGTCGGAACTGTTTGGTCACACGCGTGGCGCGTTCACGGGCGCAGTCGCGGCGAAGAAAGGTTTGTTTGAAGTTGCCGACGGCGGCTCGATCTTCCTCGACGAAATCGGCGACATACCACCTGAGACGCAGGTTCGATTGCTGCGCGTGATTCAGGAACGAGAGTTCACGCCGCTTGGCGACACAGCGCCACGTCGAGTTGACGTGCGCATCATCGCCGCGACAAACATCGACCTGAAGGAGGCTGTGCGGCAGGGAAGTTTCCGCGAGGATCTTTACTATCGTCTTGCGGTTGTTCCAATCGAACTGCCGCCGTTGCGCGACCGTCGTGAAGATATTTTGCCGCTGGCCCAGCATTTTATTCAGAAGTACAACGACGAGAACGGGCGCAGCGTCTCCGATCAACTCGCGCCGGAAGTTCTCGCACTGCTCGAAGCGTACTCGTGGCCGGGCAACGTGCGTGAGTTGGAGAACACGATCGAACGAGCAGTGGTGATTGCGCCGGGCGATGAGGTCACGAAGGAGTGTTTGCGCACGGAGATTAGCGATCCGAAGTCAGTCACTTCCGCACATCACGATGGTGCAAGCAATGTGGCCGTTGGCGATATCGGTCGTGGTATAAACTTCTACGAAGAAGTCAGGCGGTTTGAGATCGATCTGATCAGGCGTGCCCTCGAGCAAACGGGCGGTCATCAATCACGCGCGGCGCGGCTTCTGGGAATGAACGCCACAACGCTGAACTCAAAAATCAAAACTTACAACATCAACCTGCGACCGTAGCCCGTTCAAATGAAACGACGCGAACTCGATGGCTGTCCGATCACTGGAGCATTGCAGATGCTCGGTGATAAGTGGACGATGCTTGTCGTGCGGGAGTTGCTGAGTGGTCCAAAGCGGACGATGGAACTGCTGAACAGTTTGTTTCCCATCAGCAGCCGCACGCTCGTGGGCCGATTGCGTGACATGGAGAACGACGGGCTCGTTGAGCGAACGGATTTTGGTGGCAACCCGCCGCACATTGAGTATGCGCTGACGGAACGCGGGATGTTGCTGGTGCCATTGCTCGAATCGCTGCGGCAGCTTGGATTGGCGTTGGGTTGTAATGATTGCGAGGATCGCAAGCAGCGGCTTGGGGTTTATTGCGAGCCCTGTCCGCACAACGACAGCGATTTCAGGCCACCGGTTACCCCTGCCCGACGAGAGAAAGACGATTCAATAATCCTGCTTTAAATCGAAAGAAATAAGCCACAGATTCACGCGAATAAACGCGGATCAGATCGGTGTTTATTCGCGTGAATCTGTGGCTTATTCCTGGATTAATCCGCGGCTTCGGGCACGTTTGAAATCATGTTCCCATCGGGCGTGATGATCGCCTGGTGATCGGGCGTGATGTGCTCACCCTCCATCGTAACCTCTTCACCCGTCGGCATCGCGACGGGCAAGTGGTCCAGGAACCGCTCAGCATCAATCGCCGACATGCAACCCGTTCCTGCAGCCGTGATCGCCTGCCGGTAAACTGAATCCTGCACATCGCCGCACGCAAACACGCCCGGGATGTTCGTCGCCGTCGAGTGTCCCGACGTCTTCAAATATCCGACGTCGTCCATGTCCAACTTCCCTCTGAACAAATCCGTATTCGGCTTATGCCCAATTGCCACAAACACGCCCGCGCAATCGAACACGTATTCCTCGCCCGTCAACACATGATGCAGTCGAACACCGGTAACACCGTCTTCCATCGTTCCAAGAATCTCTTTAACTTCAGTGTTCCAGATAAACTCGATCTTCTCGTTTCGAAACGCCTTGTCCTGCATGATCTTCGACGCACGCAGTTTGTCGCGACGATGCACGATGTAAACCTTCGCCGCATATCGCGTCAAAAATGTCGCTTCTTCCATCGCCGTGTCGCCGCCGCCAACCACGACCAGCACCTTGTTGCGAAACGCCGGCAATGGACCATCACACGTTGCACACGCGGAAACGCCGTTTCCTCCGAGGCCTTCCGGCACTTTCGCTTCACCCGGAATGCCCAGCCACTTCGCCGACGCGCCGGAAGCGATGATCAAAGTCTCAGTCGAGATCGTGTCACCAGTCTCCGTGTAAAGCTGGAACGGACGCTCTGACAGGTCGACTTCAGTGATCCACGTTTCCAGAAACTCCGTCCCAAACCGTTGAGCCTGTTTCCGAAACTCGGCCATCAGCTCAGGCCCCTGGATTCCGTCAGCAAAGCCCGGATAGTTTTCCACGTCGGTTGTGATCATGAGTTGCCCGCCAGGCGCTGTTTGCCTTGCTGCATCGGCCGGCGCGTCGATCAGCAACGGTTTGAGGCTGGCCCTCGCTGTATAAATGGCCGCGGTAAGTCCGGCCGGGCCTGACCCAATGATGACAACGTCGCGTTTTATTGTTTTGTTAGCCATTATCTTAATCTGGGAGCACGAGAGTATAGCCTTTTCGGTTGACCGTATAGTATAACTACGGATATTGGGGTAGTCGAACTGTGTGGCTCCTGGTGTGTCAAGGCGCTTTGGGCCCGGTTCTTCGCAAGCATGAGCAGCCCGGAAAGCGGTTCGATATCGATTGAATCAGTTGCTGTGATCGGCGCGGGCACAATGGGCCACGGAATCGCGCAGGTCGCCGCGGGAGCGGGATTTCGAGTCCTGCTGAGCGATGTAGACCGTGAATCGCTGGCGCGAGGCGTGACTGCAATTGAGCGAAATCTTGCCAAGGGAATCGAGCGCGGGAAATTGACCGAGGCCGACCGCGACCGTACGTTACAGCACATTCGCGGCACAACAAGACTCGATGAATGTGCGACAGCGGATCTGATCATTGAAGCCACACCCGAACAGCTCGATCTAAAGCAGAACGTTCTGCGACAACTCGAATCGGCGTCCGATCACCCTTTCATTTTTGCCAGCAATACTTCGTCGCTGTCGATTACTGCGATTGCCGGTGCTTCCAAACGTCCTGAAAATGTTGCCGGCATGCACTTTTTCAACCCGGTCCACATAATGCGACTCGTGGAGATCGTGGTTGGCGAGAAGACCAGCACCGAAACTGTGAATGCAGTTACGAGTGTCGGGCGCAAAATGCGAAAAGAACCGATCGTCGTGAAAGACGTTCCGGGTTTTGCGTCGAGCCGGTTGGGCGTTGTTCTTGGTCTTGAAGCGATGAGGATGTTTGAACAGGGCGTTGCGAGTGCGCAGGACATCGACACTGCGATGGAACTCGGCTATAACCACCCAATGGGCCCGCTGAAGTTGACGGATCTGGTCGGGCTCGACGTGCGGTTGCACATCGCCGAGTATCTTCATCGCGAGCTTGGTTCGGAGGCGTTTCGTCCGCCTGAAGTTTTGCGTCGGATGGTGAGTGAAGGAAAGTTGGGAAAGAAAACCGGTGAAGGCTTTTACGACTGGAAACAGGAAGACGCGCGTCGTGCATCGTCCTGATCACGGTCTTGCTAAACGATGAGTCAGCCTTACAACAACGAAGAGAGGCGGTTTGCCCTGCGCATGTCGCTGCGGCTTCCGATCGTGATCTCCGGTCGTGCTGAAGACGGTTCTGCGTGGAGCGAGCCGACAGAAACTGACGACATCTCGACGTCGGGCGCGCTCTTTCATCTGAATCAGAAGGTGAATCGTGGCGAGCGTTTGTACATTCGCGCGCACCGCCCGGATGGGACGCCGATCGAAGCGACCGCGCTCGTGGTGCGAGTCGCGCCGGCGATTTACGGAACCGCGCGAGTTGGAGTGCAGATAGCCGAACC
>DASTQB010000285.1:0-37795 GCA_035761985.1 Pyrinomonadaceae bacterium | reverse complement strand
GAGATCGCGTTTGATCGTCTTCAGTTCTTCTGCAAGTTCGGCGACTGACTGGTAACGTTCTTTAGGCGTCTTTGCGAGTGCTTTCCCGAGAACGCGCTGCAGATCGAACGGAAGCTCAGGCCCGCCGTCGGTCGGCAGGTTTGGTTCGCGATGAAGAATCGCGTGCATCGTGTCAATGCGATTCTCGTGAACGAACGGCGCCTTTCCCGTCAGCATCTCGCACAGCACAACTCCGAACGAGAACACGTCGCAACGCCGGTCAACGCGTTGGCCCAGCAACTGCTCCGGCGCCATGTAATTCACCGTTCCAAGCAACGTGCCTGACTCCGTCTTCACACCCGCAATGAGCGTCTTCTGTTCACTGTCGCCGACGAGTGCTCGTTCACGTTCCGCGACCAGCTTCGCGAGTCCGAAGTCGAGAATCTTTGCGTAGCCGTCGCGGCTGAGCATCAGGTTCTCAGGTTTCAGATCGCGATGAATGATTCCGAGCTCGTGTGCACGCGCGAGACCGGCGGCGATCTGTATCGCGATGTCGAGTACTTCAGTCAGTTGCAGCCGGTTCTTCTTGATCTTCTGGCGGAGTGTTTCGCCTTCCACGTACTCCATCGCGATGTAAGGCCGACCATCGTCCTCGCCAACTTCGTAAATCGTCAGGATGTGTGGATGGCTGAGGGCAGACGCCGCGCGCGCTTCCTGAAAGAAGCGACGCCGCCGATCGTCCTGCGAGACGTACTCAGAGGGGAGCAGCTTCAGTGCGACCGTCCGCTGAAGCTTGCTATCGTAGGCCTTGTAAACTGCGCCCATGCCGCCGGCGCCGATGGGTTCGACGATTCGGTAGTGAGCGATGCTCTTCACGGGGAGGGGATTCATGGTTTGCCCGGCGCACCCAGATTATACGGATCTTTCCCTTACAAGAACCAACGCCGTAGAATTGTCGTATTCAACAATTCGATTGGAGCTGCCTATGTTCTGTCCACGTTGTTCTTCGAATCAAAGTGACGAGATAAAGTTTTGTACCTCCTGCGGTGCGAACCTTCAGACTGTCCGCGAAGCACTCGAGCAGCCTGAGGGTGGAGAGAAGTTTGACTGGAGCGACACGTGGGTCGCGGAGATGTTCATGTCGGGCAAGGCCCAGGAGATGCGGAAGCGCGAGCTGGAACGGCGCATGGGCATCACGCCCGAAATGAAACGCTACCAGGAGATCAAGGCCGGCGTGATCGTGAGCAGTGTGGGCGTGGCGCTCGCGATTTTTCTGTTTATTTTTATGCAGGGAATAGCGGGGAACGTTGAGCCTCGCGCAGCAGAAATCATCACGCGTCTGTGGATCGTCGGAGTGATTCCGTTCATGGTCGGGCTGGCGCTAATCGTCAATGGACTGGTTGTGAGTAAGAAGATCGTGGAGCTTGAAGCACGAAACGAGCAGCGCCCGAAGCCGTTGGAAGAAGGCGCCGCTCCACGCGGGTTGCGCGCGGCAAACACGAACGAGTTCATCCCGGCAAACATGGGTTCCGTCACCGAACAGACGACAAGACATCTGTCGAACACCGGACAAAAAGTTGATCGATGAACAGGATAACGGGGTTAGAGAAAAATCAGGCGCCGTGGCACCTGCGATGGTTCTACACCACGATGCGCAAGATGTTTGGCAAAGACCTGACGCCAGTGAAACAACAGATGCGCGTGCCCGGACTGGTCTGGGGCGGCATCGCGATGGAAGCCGGGCTGGCTAAGAAGCGGCGCGTGTCGTTGCGGTTTGTGCAGTTAGGGAAAGTGCGGACGGCGGCGCGCGTGGGATGCCCGTTTTGAGTGGACATCAATTCTGCCGTGGGCAGAAAAGCAGGTTTGACGGATAAGAAGCTGCTGGCGGCGGCGGCGCTTAGTAACGACTTGTCGGCTTTCTCGCGTGACGAGCGGTTGGTGATCGAGCTCGCGGATGCGATGGCTGAGACGCCGTCGAACGTTTCGGATGAGCTGTACGCGCGCTTGCGTGAGAAGTTTTCCGAAGAGCAGTTGCTGCAGCTGGGCGGGCAGATTGCTTTTGAAAACTACCGCGCCCGCTTAAATCGCGTTTTCGACGTCGGCAGCGACAATCTGTATAAGCCGCAGATGAACGCGGATGAACGCTGATCAGATCAGCGTTCATCCGCGTTCATCTGCGGCCCAAATTTTCGAGTTCTTCGGGTGTGCGCGGCCAATCGTCTTTCAGGAGACGTGAGAGGGCGCGGTCCGCGAGGAGCTTCCCGCCTGTTTGACACTTCGGACAGTAGTTCGTTTCGTTCGAGCCGTAGCGAATGCGCTGAATTTTGCTGCCGCAGCGTGGACATGGCTCCCCGTACTTGCCGTGCGTGGCCATCTCAGGGCGAAAGGCAGTCACTTTTTCCGGAAAGCGTTCGCGTGAGTCTGCACGCAGACGCTCGACCCAGTCGTTCAGAGTCTTCTTAACCGCCTCGAAGAGTTTCTCGATATCTGCATCGCTGAGTTTTTGTGTGAGTGTGAATGGCGACAGTTGTGCTTCGAAGAGAATCTCGTCGGAGTAAGCGTTTCCGATGCCGCTCAGAATGCGTGGATCGGTGAGGGCGCGCTTTAGCGTGTGATTGCGCGCTCGAATCGCAGTCGCAAACTCGTCGAGCGTAGCATCGAAGACTTCAAGCCCACCGGGATTGAGTTTTTCGAGCCCCTCTTGACCCTGGACCACGTGAAGCGACGCACGTTTCTGCGAACCTGCCTCAGTCAAAACCAGACTGCCACTGCTGAACTCAAACACAGCCAGCCCGCGACTCTTAGCAGCCTTCGCGCGATCGTCGTACCAGTGCAGCCGGCCGGCGATCATCAGGTGCAGAACAAGCCACAGATCTCCTTCGAACCCGAAGCAGATCCTTTTGCCAAGCCTGCGCAGCTCGACGATCCTGGGGCCCTCAACGCTGGACAGAGGAGGAACGGCCGTGCGCAACAGAAAAGGGCTTGCGACGCGCACACGCTTGAGAACACCGCCTTTGATTCGTTTCTCGAGAGCCTCGATGTAAACGACGATGTCCGGCAGTTCAGGCACTAAATTTTACGACTTCGCTAAACGGTACTGCGGCTTCTCATCATCCGCCAAATCCAGAGGACGATGATAGCGCCGAGTATCGAAAGCAGAAGACCTGCCGGCTGGAAGCCTCCGCGTTCGGTGTCAGCTCCCCAGATCGCCCAGCTAACCAGTCCCCCGAGAATCGATCCGACGATGCCCAGAAGAATGGTCGCGACGATGCCCATGGCGTCTCTGCCCGGCATGATCAGGCGTGCGAGTGCACCCGCGATTAATCCGATGATTAACCACCAAATGAAACTCATCATCCTTTTTGTCCTCCTTGTTGTGCGCCCGTTATATCACATCCGCGCCATTCGTGACGCCGTATTTGGCGTCCGACGCCACATACGGTGGCCACGGAGCGGACGCATTTTTAGGGCTGGAGTTTAAGTCTACGCGGCACAACAACTTACAGTTGTGGTGGTTATGGCTTGGGCGTTGCCATAGACCCGGCCATGACGACAAGAATTACCCAGGTTAACGGTCACGAAGGAAAGGTCACGACGCTGCGGGTTGAAGGGTCGCTGCGACTCGCAGACGCCGAACTGCTCGAATCCACATACCTCGAACTCCGCGCGACACACGAAGGCACGATCGCGATCGATCTCGCGGGCACGAATTTTCTCGATAGCGAGAGCGCGTCAGTGCTCTGCCGGCTCAAGGAAAAAGGCGTCGAGTTGATCGGACTTCATTTCTTCGTCCAGCAACTCATTCAAGCGGTTGAAAACGACTAGCAGGCACCAAGGAGCGCAATTATGCAAAGCAAGGTTTCATTCAGATCCATAAGCAAGTTGTTTCTGATCACGGTGGCGTTTGTTGCGACAACGTCAATCAACGCGCACGCACAGAGCAACGACAAGCCTCTTTCGCCGGAGCGCGTCGGCGTTGAGACGGCCGATGCGCTGCCACTCACGTTGCACGAGGCCCTCAGGCTCGCGCTCGAAAACAACAACGACATCCGCACGTCGCGAATTGACGTCGAAAAGGCGGAGCACAGTTTGACTGCACGACGTGGCGCTTACGATCCACAAATCTTTTCCGAGACTTACTTCGAGCGCAGCTCATTGCCGGTGGCTTCGTTCTTCGGCGCTGAAAACACCGGCAAGATCGAGCAGAAGAATTTCACGAGCCGCGTTGGTCTGAGTGGTCTAACGCCGAAGTTCGGCGGCTCGTACACGGTTGACGTCTCTTCCACACGCCTTTCAAGTAACAACTTCTTCAACGCGCTCGATCCTGCGATCTCCACGCGGTTTGGTTTTAGCTACACGCAGCCACTAGTTCGCGGACTTCGCACCGACGACACCCGCCGCCAGATCGAGATCGCAAAGAAGGACCTGGCGCTGACCGACGTTCAGTTTCGACAGCGCGCGACCGACGTCATCACGAAAGTGGAACACGCTTACTGGCAACTGGTCCATGCGCTCAAGAGCCTGCAAGTGCAGACCGAAGCAGTGAAGACGACGCGCGCGCAGGTCGAGACAAATAAACGCCAGGTAGCGCAGGGCGTGCTCGCGCCGATCGACGTTGTCGAAGCCGAAGCACAGGTGAAGATCTTCGAGCAGAACGTTTACGCGGCGCAGGAAGAAGTGACGCGAGCCGAGAACGCACTCAAAACGCTCATGCTCGCCGAGCGAAATGCACAACTCTGGTCGCGCGCCCTGCTGCCTGTGACACCCGTGAATCTTGAAGCGCCGCGCATGCACTTGAGCGACGCGGTCAGCACTGCGCTCCAGAATCGTTTCGAACTCGCCGAGCTGCGCACCAGCGCCGATATTAACGAGGTCAACAAACGCTTCTATCGAGATCAAACGAAGCCTCAAATCGATCTGCAGGTCAGCTACAGCAGCAACGATGGTCAGCCATGGTCCATCCTGTTGGGGCAGGACAATCCGACGGCGCGAGTCGGCGTGAGGATTTCACTTCCGTTGAAGAACCGAACTGCAAAAGCGGAACTTGGTCACTCGCTCGCGGAAGGCCGCCGGCTCGAATCTGTCCGCGCGCAGATGGAACAGGTAATCGAGGCCGACGTTCGCAACACGATTCAACGCGTGCGCTCGGTTGAGGCACGCATGTCGGCAGCGGCGGCTGCGCGAGAGGCTGCGGAACAGCAGTACACGAGCGAGCAGCGCCGGTTTCAGGCAGGAATGTCGACAGTGTTCCTCGTGCTCCAACGCCAGACGGACCTCGTGATGGCGCGCGGACGCGAACTTGAAACCCAAACGGATCTCAATAAGGCGATCGCCGATTTTCAACGCGCAACCGGCAACACGTTTCGTTATCGCAACGTCGCCGTCATTTCAGATCTAAAGCTTCAACAGGACTTACCTGATTCTCAGAACTAATCATGTTCATCCTGCAATCCTGTCCAAAAGGAGATCGATATGTCTAACCCTAAAATTAAAACTAAGCCCGCAAAACTCCTACTCGCACTTCTGGTCCTATCAATCAGCGGCGTCGCCGCCTGGTACTTCCTGATTCGCACGCCACCAGCGCCGGCGAACGTGATCAAACTCAGCGGCCGTATCGAAGGCGACGACACCACCGTCTCCACCAAGATCGCCGGTCGCATTCGCGAGATAACCGTTCGCGAAGGCGATCAAGTCAAGGCAGGACAAGTCGTCGCAGTAATCGACGACGAACAAGTCAGAGCGCGCGAAGAGCAGGAGCAGTCGAAGGTGTTGCAAGCCGAAGCACGCGTGCTGAGTGCACAACAGCAAATCGCCGTGCTCAACGCACAACTCGAGGAAAGCAACATCGGCGTGGACCAAGCCCGCGTCGACGCGCAGGGACGTGTCAACCAGGCAGAAGCGCAGGTGGCCCAGGCGGAAGCGCAGCTCGCGCAGGTCGAAGCAGACTACGGCCAGGCGCGTTACGACGAACAGCGTTATACGACGCTCGCGAGCGACGGCGACGTTCCCGAGCGCACCGGACAGCAGGCTCGAACAACGGCCGAGGCACAGGCAGCGGCAGTTCGCGCAGCTCGCAAGCAGGTTGATGTTGCGCGCGGCGCGCTAACGATGGCGAAAGCAAACCTGTCAAACGCCGCGATGCGAACGTCGCAATCGATCGCGATTCGAAAGCAGATCCTGCAAGCGCAGGCAGAAATCACGGCCGCACAGGCCGAGACGAATCATGCGCGCGCAAGACTTCGGGAAGTGCAAGCCGATCGAAACGATCTACAGGTGCTCGCTCCGATCGACGGCACCGTCGCAACGCGTTCAGCCGAACCCGGTGAAGTTGTTACCGCGGGAACGACGCTCGTGACACTCGTGAATCTCAACGAAGTTTACCTGCGCGGGTTTATTCCCGAGGGCGAGATCGGCCGCGTGCGCACGGGCCAGACAGCCCGCGTGTATCTCGACTCCGCTCCGGAACGTCCGATCGAAGCAGTCGTTTCGCGAATCGATCCCGAAGCGTCGTTCACGCCTGAAAACACTTACTTCAAAGACGACCGCGTGAAGCAGGTTGTCGGCGTCAAGCTTCAGTTGAAGAGCGCCGCCGGTTACGCCAAGCCTGGTATGCCTGCTGACGGTGAAGTCGTTACCGACTAGAGGAGCGTAATCATGAGCGCAGTTGAAGTGCGAGGGCTGACAAAGGACTACGACGGCTTCGAAGCGGTCAAAGGGGTAGACCTCGAAATCGCAGCCGGCGAGATCTTCGGGATCATTGGACCAGACGGCGCGGGCAAGACGTCTGTGTTCCAGGTGCTCGGTGGCGTGATGGAACCAACATCGGGCGCGGCTGAGATGTACGGCAAATCAACGGTCGATGCTCGCCCGTTTGTTGGTTACCTGACGCAGACGTTCAGCTTGTACCAGGACCTCAGCGTCGCAGAGAACCTTCAGTACGTGGGCCAACTGCGATTGTTGCCGCGCAATGTCATCGAAGAACGTGGGCACCACTACTTGTCGATGTTTGACATGGCGCGTTTCAAAGATCGACTGGCGGGAAGTTTGAGCGGCGGCATGAAACAGAAACTCGCGCTCGCATGTGCGCTCATCGCGCAACCGAAGATTCTGTTGCTCGACGAACCGACAACGGGTGTCGATCCGGTTTCGCGTCGTGAGTTCTGGGACGCACTCGCCGGACTTGCGAGTGACGGCATGACGATGGTTGTAGCGACGCCTTACCTCGACGAAGCGGAACGTTGTCATCGTGTGGCGTTGATGTACGACGGCGAGATCCGGCAGACGGGAAGGCCCGCTGAGATCCGCGAGCAGCTTGGTTTGCAGCGGCTGGAAGTTCGCGCAACGGATTTGGGCCAACTGGGCCAGGCGGAAGACGTGCTCAATCGCATTCCGTCGATCAACGACGTGCAGCGTTTCGGCGATCGACTCGATTTGATGGTTGCCGATGTCGCCGCGGGTGAAAAAACAACGCGCGAAGTGCTGGCTGGTGCCGGAATCGAAGCGAAAGAGATCAAAGCCGGCGCGCCGACACTCGAGAATTCGTTTGTCGCAAAACTGCGAGAGCTTGGCGGTGAACTGAAGGTTGCGCCGTTTCCGCGTCCACGACAGTTTCGCCAACGCCCGCCAGGCGCGATCGCGATTGGCGCGCAGAATCTGTCGAAACGGTTTGGGAGTTTCAATGCAGTCAAAAACATAAACATCGAGGTGAAGTATGGCGAGATTTACGGGCTGCTCGGTGCGAACGGCGCCGGCAAAACCACGACCATCAAGATGCTGTGCGGTCTGCTGGCGGCGTCGAGCGGAAAGATGGAACTGGCCGGTGAGAGCGGGAGTTTGCGTTCGAGTTTTGTTCGACAACGTATCGGTTACATGTCGCAGAAGTTTTCGCTCTACGACGATTTGACGATTGAAGAGAACCTCGACTTCTTCGCCGGAGTTTATCGAGTGCCGCGCGAGGAGCGTGAGGAGAAGAAGAATTGGGTGCTCGAGATTTCAGGACTCGAAGGCAAGGGCGATCTCGTGACAGGCAGCTTGCCGGGTGGTTGGAAACAGCGCGTCGCGTTCGGTGCGGCGGTGATGCACGAGCCGAGTGTGCTGTTTCTCGACGAACCGACTTCAGGCGTTGATCCACTCGCGCGCCGTGCGTTCTGGAAGATGATCAATAGCTTCGCGGATCGTGGCGTCGCGGTGCTCGTGACGACGCACTACCTCGAAGAGGCAGAGCAGTGCAACCGGTTGGGATTCATGGTCGCAGGCGAGCTCGTCGCTGAAGGAACTCCTTCCGGCGTGAAGGCTGCGCAAGGTGGACACTTGCTCGAGTTGATCACCGACGATCCACAAGCCGCCGCGGATCTTCTCAAACAGACACGCGAACGTTGGAGAATCTCGTTGTTCGGCGATCGACTCCACGTCGTCGTCGACTGCGATCCGCGTAGCGAGCTCGCCCACCTGACCGACGAGCTCAATCGTTCCAACATCCGCGTCATCCGCGGTTACGAGACGCCGTACTCATTAGAAGACGTTTTCATCTCTGTCGTCGAAAAAGCACGAAAGAAAAATTAGCCGCGGATGAACACGGATTTGATTGGAGAGTTGTTATGAAGCGAATCATTGCCCAAACACGCAAAGAACTGACGCAGTTTTCACGCGACAAGCTGACCGTTACGCTCGCACTCGTCCTGCCGCTGATCACGATGTGGCTCATCGGCGCTTCCGTTTCGTTGAGCGTGAGCGATCTGCCAGTCGTGGTCCAGGACTGGGACCAGACGCCGGCTTCACGCCGTTACGTCGAGGTGATCAGATCTTCGCTGACGTTCCGGATCGTGTCGCTGCCGATCGATGCAGCACCTGAAAGCGCACTCGATAACGCCGAAGCACGCGCCGCGATCGTGATTCCTGCGAACTTCGAAGCAGATCTGAAGCGAGGGCGATCGACGGAAGTTCAGTGGCTGATCGACGGCACTGACGCAAACACGGCGAACATCATGCGCAACAACGCCGCGATGATCTCGCAGGCGTTTAATCAACAAAACGGCGCTGCAAGTGGGCCTGCAATCCAGTCGCATATGCGGTTCTGGTTCAATCCCGGTTACGATTCAGACCAGTACATTGGACCAGCGATCTTCGCCGTCGGACTGGCATTGTTTCCGCCGTTGCTGGTGGCGCTTGCGATGTCGCGGGAAGGCGAGCAGAAGACGATCTTGCAAGTTTACGTCGCGAGCATTCACGCACATGAATACCTGCTCGGAAAAATTCTCGCGTACATGATCGTTGCTGCGGCGGAGTGGGTGTTAACGCTTGCCCTCGCGATACCGATGTTTGGGATCTGGTTCAAAGGCGATCCGACTCCGTTTCTGATCAGCTCCGTTCTTTACCTGTTCTGCAACGTCTGTTTTGGGGCGATGGCGGGCGCGTCGATTCCAAACCAGGCGGCCGCGATCCAGGCAGTTCAGAACGTCTGTTTTCTGCTTTCGTTCCTGCTGTCGGGATTTGTGTATCCGGTGTCGAACATTCCTGCGTGGCTGCGCTGGGTTTCTGATTTGGTGCCGGCGCGTTATTTCGTCGAGGTGTCGCGCGACGTGTTTGTGCGCGGTGGTGGCTGGTCGGCGACGTGGCATGTGCCGGTGTTGCTGGCTGTGTTGAGCGCGGTGTTTCTGTTTCGAGCGTGGATGAGTTTGAGAAGGATGCAGATCGAGGCTTAACGATTATGTTAGACAAACTATTCAACTGGCGCTTCTGGCCGCTGTTCTTCAAAGAGCTCAACGAAATTCGTCGCAACCGCCGGCTCGTCGGCATGATGCTCGTTCCACCGACGCTGAACCTCGTGCTGCTCGGCTTCGCGATGAACCCTGAAGTCACCGACATGCGACTCGGAATCGTTGACGAAAGCCGCACCGCCGAGAGCCGCGAACTGATCTCGGCGTTCACCGAGAGCAAGTCGTTCGTGACCGCGGGATACTTTCGCTCCATCGATGAGTTGACCCACGCACTCAGTGGTGGAGAACTCGAAGCAGGACTGGTCGTGCCCGCTGACTTTGCCACCAAACGCATGCGAGGCGAAGTTGCAGACGTGCAGTTTCTTGTCGATAGCGTCAACTCAAACACGGGCAGCATCGCCGGCGGATACGCAGCGCGGATCATCGGCGCACTGAACGAGCGTGTCTCGTTGAACAAGTCGAGCGTGCCGCGTGTTGAGTCGCGTGTCTCACTCTTCTACAACGCCGGACTGCAAAACTCCTGGTTCATCGTGACCGGAATGATCGGAATGCTGCTCGTAATGCTTGGCGCTCTCGTTGCGTCAGCTTCGATGGTGAAAGAGAAAGAAGTTGGAACTGTAGAGCAGTTGTTGATGACTCCGGCAGGCAGCGCGGAGATCATCCTGGCGAAGATGGCGCCGATCTTTCTGTTGCTGTCGCTGGATATCGGATTGTCGGCGGCGGTTGGAAATTTTGTTTTCGGCGTGCCGGTCCGCGGCAGTCTTGCTTTGCTCTACGTTGCGGGCATGCTGTGCGTCCTTTCAGGCATCGGCATCGGCACGATCATCGCGACGTTCACGCGTTCACAACAGCAGGCGCAGTTGATGAGTTTCTTCGTAAACCCGCCGCTGTCGATGTTGTCAGGTGCGACGACGCCGATCGAAGCGATGCCCGTCTGGATGCAGCCGTTAACTGATTTGAATCCGGTGAAGCACTTCGCGGTACTCGCTCGTGGCGTGATGTTGAAGGGCGTGGGCATGGACGTTTTGTATCCAAACTTCCTCGCCCTCCTGGGCTTCACGATATTGCTGGTAGGCGTCAGCGCCTGGCGCTTCAGGAAGCAGTTGAATTGATTTCCTTGTTATTTCAAATCCGAGGGAAAGCTTCGAGAAACGCGGAAGATGGTAAGTATAAGAATGATTTCCGTAACTTCGTAGACGATGCGATAGGGAGGCTTGATCAGTTCGCGAGTATCGTTGCGTTCTCGTTCCGGAACAACTCGGCCCAGCAAAGGGAATTGCGAGAGATTATCGATACCGGCCAGAATGTCTTCAACGATAACTAAAGCATACCGTGGTGAGTCTCGCTCGATGAAGTCAAAGATGGCTTGAAGATCATCTGCGGCCTGTGAGGTCCAACGAATTTCGATCACCTTAGAAACCTTGCTTTGATTTCCTCGTGTGAAATTGTATCGCCTTCGCGGGCCTCTTCAAGTCCGCGTTCAATCTTTGCGAGAAAGTACAGACGTTCCATAGCGTCTTCTACGGTCGCGTCATCCGGCAGATCTTGAATCGCCCGGATCATCTCACTTTTTATATGCGGTGTTTCCATGTGACAACAATAACACCCGCCCGCATTGCCGCAAAGCGACTAATTGCCGGCGCGATTGGCTACGCAGTGTCTGGTGGCAAATGCGCTACCACCGACCGTCCCGAGAAACGCACCGAACAAAATTGACAGCATCGCGATCGCCGCGCCCCTTGCGCAATTTTCGCTGGGGTTGCCGCCTGGATTGCTGAGCAGCACCGCAAAGAACACTCCGGCGGTGAAGTACATGACCACAGCCCCGGAAACCATGCCGAATACCGAGCTGATGAGGACATAAAAGACGCTCGCCACCGGATGCATCCACGAGACGCGTTTTTGCTGCGGGGCTACCGCAGCCTTTTCGGGAAGCTCGATCGCTTGCGGAACTGTTTCCGGTCTAACTTCAGTCCCGCACTTCGAGCAGTTACTCAAAAACCTGTAATCGATTGTCGTGTTACAGCTTTCGCAATTCATAGTGAGGCTCGTTCGAGCAAGCCCCATGCCGGGCCGCGGATGGCACGGATTTAAAATCCGGATTTATGATCCGTGTCATCCGTGTACCTTTTTCGCGCCGTACAATCCCATGAAGATCAGATTGATCTTCCCACTCTTATCCGGCACAAAGACGATCTCGTTCTGATCGCCGTAAGTAAACTTCCGCTCGCCCGTCTTCGTCATCTCGTATTCCTTGCCGTCAGTCTTGACGTAAAGTTTGCCTTCTTTGACTGACACTTCCCACGTGCTTGGTGCGTGCGAATAGGTGCCGACGTATTCGTTCATCTCCGCAGTTGTCGGAGGCGCCACTGCCGCGGGTTTCGCTGGTTCTTCGCTCTTCAGTCCGAGGCCGATCTGCGTCGCCCGGTTCAGGCTCTTCCGCATCGTCTCGCCGCTCTTGTTAGTCAACACGATCACGGCAAACTTTCGTGATGGGACCATCTGGACCATCGATCCATACCCGCGGCTGAAACCTCCGTGCCCGACAAACTCCAGACCCTGCTGCTTGAACACCGTCAATCCATAAGCGTAATACGCGTCTGTTTCGCCCGGCACGCGAACGTGATGATCACGCATCTGGTTGACCAGTGAAGCCGACACGACCTGCTTGCCGTCCAGCCGTCCTTCGTTAAGAAACGCGATCACCCAGCGCGACAGATCCTTCGTGTTGGACCACATCGAACCCGCAGGCCACATCGCAACGTTATTGAAGAGCGGGCGAAGTATGATCGGCTTGCCGGAATTGAGCGCGTGGCCCGTCGCGAACGGGTAAGTTATCGCCATCAACGGTCGCAACGTGGTGCGGTCCATTCCGAGCGGCTGAAACATCAGCTCGGTCATCGCATCTGCGTACGGTTTGCCGTGTACTTCCTCGATCACGAGTCCCGACAGCCAGAAGCCCGCGCTCGAGTAAGAGTAAATCTCGCCTTGCTCTGCGAAGAAGACGTCGTCGTTCCACGCGCGGATCATGTTTCCAAGTGAGGCGTCTTCGTTTGAGATCACCTGCGCGGCAAAATCCCTTACGCCCGCGGAGTTGCTCAACAGGTGATGCGGCGTTGCTTTTGCGATCCGGCCGTTCAGGCCTTTGACTTTGTTCCCGACCGGCTCGTTGAGGTTGAGCTTGTTTCTTTCGGCGAGCGTGACGAGCGCCGCGGCGGTGAACATCTTCGTCGTCGAACCAAGACGAAACAGCATTTCCGGCTGCATCGGCGCGTTGGTTTCGACATTCGCCACGCCAAACGCTTTCTGATAGACCACCTGATCACCGCTCACAACAGCAATTACGGCGCCCGGTGTGTTCGTCTCTTTGAGTTCGTCGAGCACGAGTTTGTCGAGTTCACTGAAATCGATTACAGGAGGCGAAGTCGCGGGCTTTCCGGGTTTGGCGACGGACTGTGTAACAAAAACAGCAAAGCACAACACGATCGTGTAGCAGGCGTAAGCGATTTGTTTCATCTTGGGTTTAGTCTCCTGACGGATTTAGGCGCTGCTAATACGCGCGGATGGCGAACAGGGTTCTTGGATAAGTCTGCAAATAAATGGATGTCAGGCATGATGAGTTGCTGCGCAAGACTATCATTAACTGCGCTTCTGATCTTCTGCATTGCATGGTCTGTGCGTGCTCAGGATGATGGCGGCTGGGTTATCGCCGGCTATCTGGGCGGCGCGCACACGCGTGCTTCAGATCTCACAGTATCGCTACCGGCAATCGGAAGTAATCTGACGTTCGAACGTGTTCGTTTCGATTCGCGATCGTTTGATGGGCCATTGTATTACGGCTTTCGTGGCGGATACTTTCTGAATCGTTTCCCGTGGCTTGGATTCGAGGCGGAGTTTACGCATTTGAAGGTGTTCTCCAATCCGCAGCAACGCGTGCGCGTGGTGGGCCAGCGTCGTGGCGTTCCGGTTGACAGTGAAATAGCTCTCGGCGAGATCGTTCAGCAGTATTCGATCTCGCATGGCGTCAACCTGCTGTTGTTCAACGTCGCCGCACGTCATCGTTTGAAGCAGGACGGGCGCTTGATCCTGACGGCGCGAGCGGGTCTTGGTCCAACCTTGCCTCACACCGAGAGCAACATCGAAGGCCAGGTGCAGGAACAGTACGAGTGGGGAAGTTTAGGTTGGCAGGTGGCGGGCGGCGCTGAGTTCAGGGTGTGGAAGAACGTTCACGTTTTCGGGGAATACAAATTCACACGCACTCGGCAGGAGGGCAAAGTGTTTTCTGGCACCGCGGAATCGCTCCTCCGCACACACCACGGCGTGTTTGGACTCAGCTATCAATTTTAGCCACAGATAACACGGATTTTAGATCCGGATTTAAATCGGGATTTTAGATCCGCGTCATCCGCGGTTACTTCTCGTTGCCGCCAGCATTCACTTTAGGGTTCGAGTCCCGTGCTCTGCAGGAAAACGTCCCATGCCCAACGAGCGACGTTCGTGTTGTTTGTGTCCTTCACTTTCGCTCTGTACTTGAACTCGTTCCCGTATCTGTCCGTCTGCTTTGATATCTTATACTCGAGTTCTAGAATTTTGATGCCTGCATTCGAGAGCAGTTGAAGTTCATTGGGTTCTGAGAGCCCGTTGTGGTTCTTGTCCTGCCAGAGTCGCAATTGTCGGAAAATGGCGTCGTTCTTGTCGATTACTGCGTCGCCGTTTCCGCCGTTCTGCGGCAGGTTGAGTTCAGCCAACGCGAGAAAACCGTTCTTGAGAGGCGACGCAGGCTGCGGCGTGAGATCGCCAAATAATTCCTGCCCGTTGTCGATCGTGCCGTTGCCGTTACGATCGAGCGCCAGCCATGCATCGTCCGTTCCCGGTGCGGTCCACGACAACGGATCGCGTGTGCCGTTTCCATTCAGATCAAAAAGAACGCCATGAGCGACCTCAGTCATTGCAAACCCATCGCCGTTGATATCGATCAATATCGGTGAGCCACCGCACACATCGCAGCCGCTACAGACGCAATAAGGTGCGTTGTAGTCTCCGCCGTTTAGCATGCATTTGCTCTTGAATGCGGTGCTGCGGTCGCAGATCCCGCTGAACAAGCCGAGACCGGTGTAACAGCCCGTGGTGAAGTAATTGGACCAATCAGCGCCACCGCCGCAGTTTCCGATCGCTGGAGTTGTGCCGCAGGTACTGTTGGTGAAGTTCCAGTAGTAGCTGAGAAACTGGCAGGTTTGCGAATCGCCGACAGCACCGGGCGGCAGAGGAATGCAAGGCGCGAAATCACAGAGAGGGAAAGGCTGAAAGCGATCTGTGGTTCGAAAATAGCCCGGCGCGCATGGCGGCGGTGGCGTCGTGGGTGTCGGCCGGCCAATGCGTTCACACGTCATTGGATAACAGCAGCCGTTCTGTTGAAACTCAAAGAACGGATCACATCTTGGGCGCGCCGGATCAGAGCAGTCGGCTGGACCAGACGCGCTTGGGTCGGCACAGTATTGGCACGGCTGCGGTGATGGTGAAGGAGTGGGCGAGGGGGCGGGCGCTGGACCAAACCCACACTCATGGACCGCTATCACCTGGCAAAGATATAGAACAGTTCCTGCCGCACATTCGGTCGTTTTCCGTTCCAGTTCCTTGCAAACACCATTTACCGCATCAGGCGTGGGCCGATTCTGGATCCTGCATGAGTCGCGGTTCGGATCATTGTCATAGCACACATAGCCGGTCCAAGGTACTACCGAGGTACATTCGGGCAGACATGTAACAACGGGCTGCGTTGCGAATGATGTGGTGCTACTTCTATTTTCCGAACCCAAAAAAGTGGCCGACAACAATGTCGGCCGGTTGAATGTTAGGGAGCTTTTTGCTCGATCGCCCAGTTTGTGAATAGATGGTTCTTGTGGGCCTGCTCGCGCGTTTGGCGAGGGTGGCGCTTTGTGAATAACAGTCGCCTGGCGTTTCGTCGCAGGCGGATACGGTTGAGTACCGAAATAGCCTGTACCATCGCCGAAACTGAGCACTTGAATGGTAGCAGTCATTTTAGTTGACTGCGGCCACTGCTTTTCACGTACACCTTTTTCCCAGAGCGGCACCTCACCTATGTTCAAAGAGATAGTGTCGCCCGGCTGAATAGGCACGTCGTCATCGGTCGCCTTGGTGACGATACTGCCCAATTCTTTACGTCCATACGTAAGGGGATAAACCATCTCCATTCCATTATCAACCTTCACGTTAGTCCCCATTACGAGGTAAAGGAAGTAGATCGGTTTGTCTCCGGTATTCGTTATCTCAACTTCGAATTCGCGAAGCCACTTCTCGTTCTTCAGGTCCTTGAACGATTCTTCCTTCTCCTTTTTGATTCTTATCTTGATCGGAATGTGATTGGGTACTTTATTCTCGAATACCCTCTCCTCTTGAGCGGCCGCGCTCGTTGATGGATGACGCGAACTCATCGCGAGCCCGCCGAGCACAAAAACGACGAGCGCTACAGTGAGCGTTTTGGCAAGTGCGTTTGGGTTACCGGCTGAGGAATCCATGAGGTTGCTCCTTATTCAGACCATCCGTGAGTGGGTCAAAAGCAGATAACTACACTTGCACCTCGATGTCAAGAATTTCAGCCGGAACCCGTCGACCCAAAACCCTATCGCTTCGCTCGTGCGGCGATGTACCAGACGTTGTCGAAGGGATCTTTGACCCACGCGGTTCGATCGCCGTAGGGCTGATCGGCAGGCGCGAGCACTGAGGTGCCGCCGGCTTGCAGGGCCTGTTCGTAGGTTGTGTCGACGTCGTCCACGTCGAGATAAATCGCGGTTGGGAGTGGTTGCTCCGGATAACGTGCTTCGCCCAATTCGATTACGGAGTTTCGGATCTGGACCTTGGCATGGAGGATCATGTCGCCCTCGGCATGTCGCATCAGTTCTTTCCCGCCGAATGCGTTGCTAAGAAAGTCGATGAAACGTTGCGCGCCGATTGGATGGAAATAGACCGTAACCGTGTGAAGATCTCTTGCGATGGTTTCCAACGGCACAAACGGCGTCGCGATGTACCAACGATTACCGTGAACGTCTTCAACTGCTCCCGAACGTTCACCATACGGCTGATCGGTAACGGGCATGAGCGATGTCGCACCTGCCTTCAGCGCACGTTCGTACGCCTGATCGACGTCAGGCACGTAAAGATGAATCGCTGTCGGCATGGGATCGATGTGCTCGGCGCCACCAATCATCACGACCGAATCACCAATCGACACCTCGGCGTGCATCCCGCCCGCAGAACCAGTCGCACGGAAATGCTCGATCCCACCAAACGCCTCGGTGACGAAGTCAATCAGCTCCGCCGGTTTATGAACGGTGAAGTATGGCGTCACTGCGCGACGGTTCTCGCGCCGCATCTTCGGCTCTTTCACACCAGCATCGTAAGATTCTGTCGTGGTCGTTTCTGTTTCTTGTTTTGGACTACTCATTGAATTTCTCCTTATCAACTGCTGCCCGAGTTCAGCCTTGAACGACTCACGCGGTAGACCAATCAGATCCTGCGCGACTCTCGCAAGCGGAGACACTTCCTGCCCGAGCGTCGTCACATCCAGACGCCCTTCGGCCATCGCTGCGATAGCGTCGTCTAACTGGTCGATGATTGAGCGTTCGGCCATCGGTTACTTCTCGTTTAGTCGATTACGCAAATTCTCCAGCCCGCGAAACTGAAGTTGTTTCACTGCACCTTCGCTGCGTCCGAGCTCAGCAGCGATTTCACGGATACTCTTCTCGTCTGCAAACCGCATCACGATCACACGGCGCTGGTCGTCGGGCAGTAGTTCAACGGCGCTGAACAAGCGAGCGCGACGTTCAACTTCCTCCAGATCCGTTGCGGTTGAACTTTCAGACGAAGGACTCGATTGATCGGTCTCACGCATCTTTCGCTTGGCCTGATCGGCGATCGCGTTTGCAGCGATCCGGTAAAGCCAGGCGGCGAATGGCGAGCCTTTCCATTTGAACTTCCCGAGGTTTGCGAGTGCTTGCTGGAAGACGTGTGCGGTCAGGTCCTGAGTTTCCGCACGATCGCGAACTCGCCGCGCCACGTAGGCATAAACGCGGTGAAAGTTCTGTTCGTACAGCTCCGCAAAGCGGCTCGGGTCCTTCTGAGCAGCTTCGATCAGGAGCCGTTCTTCGGGTTCAGTTACCTGACTCAAGTCTTAACCAGTCCTCGCAGCGCCGGTTTCTGGTAAGTAAAACTGTCGACTGGCGGAAAAGTTACGGTGGAAGCACTCCAAAACCAGGCTACAGATGAACGCAGATGAACGCGGATTTGAATCAGCGCTTATCAGCGTTCATCTGCGGCTTATAATATTTGTCATTCAAACTGAGGCACTAGCAAAATCAGCAGATTCAAATTATTCTCCACGAGTGTACTATCGTTCGCCCCCTCGTTTTCCCCCCGGAAAGATGAAGATACCGGATTTCAGTGCATAACTACGGACAAGACACGCGAATCGGCCGCATGCTGACGCTTGACGCGATGCGCGGCGGCGCTGCACTGGCCGTCGTGACGTATCACGCGCTCGGCGTGGCGCCGCAGACTGCATGGAGCGGCTGGGAATACTGGTTACCGCAAATCGCTGCTTACACGGTTCACTTCGCGTACGCCGGGATCTATCTTTTCTTTGTCATCTCCGGTTTTTGTATTCACCTCTTCTGGGCAAGGGCACGCGCCGCGGGTGTTCACAAGCCCGTGATTAACTTCTTTGTTTTCTGGAAACGGCGAGTCCGGCGGTTGTACCCGCCCTATTTTGCCGCACTCGCGTTGTACCTGGGTTATCTCGCGTACAAGACTCCCGTTGAGATCACCGGTTTCTACATTTGGGACGTTGTGCTTCACCTGTTCATGTTGCACAACCTCGATCCACGCACTGCCTACACGATCAACGGAGCTTTCTGGACGCTCGCGATCGAAGAACAGTTGTACCTGGCCTATTTCCTGCTGCTCTTCCTGCGCATTCGTTACGGTTGGACCATAACGTTGCTGCTGTGCTTTGGCGCGCGCGTTGTTTGGGTACTCATCGGCCGGTATCTGAGCCACTCGTACGGCATCGAGATTCCGCTGGGCGAGGCTGCTGCTACAAACTGGTTTATATGGGCGCTGGGCGCGTTGAGTGTGGAGGCGGCTTTAGGAATAACAAAGCTTCCGGCGTGGTGTTACCGCACTGCAACGATTGCTCTATCGCTGGGTTGCGCAATGGCCCTCGCGCAGATCTTACCGACGCTGGATCAACAAGGCTGGGCGCATGATATTGGCTGGATGGTGATGCATCCGGCGTGGGGCGTTGGATTCTTCATCCTCGTCAACAAAGCGGTTGCAGCGGAGCAGAACTGGCGAGCGACGTTGTCGCGTGTGCCACACCTGATCACGGCGCTCGCGCCGATCGGGCTGATCTCTTACTCACTTTATCTAATCCACTCGTTTGTGCTGATGCACTGGTACTGGTTCGGCTTCACACGACTGCACATCCTCTCGATTTCACTCGTGATCATGACGCCGTTGTCAGTTGCGTTTGCATGGATCTTCTTCCGCGTATTCGAACGTCCGTTCATGACGTCGCATGCGGTGAAACGTCCAGTTCCGAGACAGGATCGGACACAGATGACGCGGATAGAAAATCCGATCGAATCCGTGTAATCCGTGTTCCTGACTTCGCGCGGAATTAGTTAACATTCGAACGTCATGCAGTCGCATCATTATCCGATCCTTTACGAGGTGGAGGAGACTCACTGGTGGTACCTCGGTCGACGCCGGATTATTCATTCGCTTGTAGAGAAGATTCGTCCACGTCTGAACAATCCGAATCCGAGAATTCTCGACGTCGGCTGTGGCACCGGAGCGAATCTCAAGATGCTTGCGGCGCACGGAAGCGCCGAAGGCGTTGACATCTCTCCTCAAGCCGTCGACTTCTGCCGCGAGCGTGGTCTGGATTCCGTCAAACTCGGAGCGATAGAGCAACTCCCATACGAAAACGGTTCTTTCGATCTCGTCACCGCACTCGACGTCATCGAACATCTCGACGATGACGTTGCAGGGCTGCGAGAGATCAGAAGAGTGTTGCGTCGCGATGGACGTGTGTTGCTGTTCGTTCCGGCGTTTATGTTTCTCTGGGGCGTTCAGGATGATGTGAGCAATCACCGGCGTCGCTACACGTTGCCAGGTTTGTTGAAAGCTGTAGAAGCAGCAGGGTTTTCGGTCGAGTGGTCCAGCTACGCAAACATCAGCTTTTTTGTGCCGGTGCTTGTCGTGCGTTCGGTGATGCGCTGGCTCGGTTTGCGCGCAGATACAGAATACGGAATAAACATCTCATTGATGAATGGACCATTCAGCTCGTTATTCGCAGCCGAGCGTTTCATTCTTCAACGCGGACGGATCCCGTTTGGCGTCTCAGCAGTTTGCATTGCGCGACGAGTAGAAGAGTAACGTTACTTCTCCGCGGGCCGTGGAAGCGAACGGGCCTTTGGACGATGCCTGGATGAGAACCTGTACTTCAAGAGGTTTGACGAAAACTCGAGTATCGCTTTCGGCTTCACAAACGAACCCCTGTTGTCGTTGATCGAAAAGTGGACCGGCGTTTCGCCAATCTTGAGGCCGAGTTCACGGGCGCGGATGATTATCTCCGCATCGGCAAACCAATCGTCCGACTCGAGGTGTAGCAGTTCGTACTTATCGCGCCGGATGATCTTGGGCTTCGAGTTGATATCGCGGACTTTGAATCCGAAAAGCAAACTGAAGAGTGCGTTGTACACCGTCGAGATGAGCCGGCGATAAAGACCGTCGTCGCGTATCACGCGATACGTTTTCGTAAGATCCAGCTCCTCCAGCTCACACTTCAAAAGACACGCGATGATCGACTCCGGTGGAAACTGCCCGTCGCCGTCGATAACTCCGATGTACGTACCGCGAGCAGCGTCGAGACCCATACGCATGTCCCATCCCATCATTCCCTGTTTCGGGCGAATCACGGTGCGGATGTTGTCTGAGCTTTCGGCGAGTTTCGTGACGACCTGAGGCGTTTCGTCGTCGCTGCCCTCGATGTAGTTTCCGACGAGCACGAGCTCCCATGAGAAATTGCAGCGCGACAACGTTCGTTGCAAACGTTCAACGAATGGAATAATACTTTGTCCGCTTCGATAACAGAGGACAACGAGTGAAAAATGGGGCTCGCTCACGCGGCGATGGTATTACGTCTTCCAATGTGGCTGCAACGACGTATCGCGTCACTAGAAAAGTGATGCGAATACTCGTCACCGGTGCGTCGTCGCCGTTAGCCGCGGGCGTGCTGCGTCATCTACTTTTGAATCCCGACCTGGAACTGTGGTGCGGCCGTCACCGGAAAGACATTCCGATCGAGGATCCGCGGTTGCACGTAATCGATCTCGATCTCGAAGGTGACGTGCGCGGATCTTTATCGGGCGAGCGGTTCGACATGGTCGTTCACTTCGCTGGCGTGACTCACGCCGCTGACGAACAGCGCTACTGGGACGTTAATCTCAACGGAACAGTTCGACTCGCTGTGGCAACGCATGCGAATGGTTGTCGTCACTTCGTGTATATCAGTACGCGTTGCGCGACGCGCGGTAGTGGAGCGTATGGTGAGTCGAAACTTGCAGCCGAGCAGGAGTTGTTGAAGTTTGACTGGGACAGTTTATTGATCATTCGTCCGGCGGAGATTTATGGTGGCGGAGGCCAAGAGGGAATCGATCGCATGTTGGCCGTTGCCCGCAGGTTGAGATTTATTCCGGCGTTGTTTGGCCACGGGAATCTGCGATTCGCGCCCATGCACGTTGACGACTTCAGCCGGATCACGGCGGATTTGATCCAGCAACCTCGTGATGGAGTCATGATTGAAAACGTTTGCGGGCCAGAGGATCTAAGCGGGATGGCGCTCGCGTACCGCATTGGGAAACGTTATCGCGCGGTTCCGCTGCCGCTCTGGTGGCCCGCGGTGTCGGTTGGTCTGCGGGCGTTGCAGAAGATGGGATTTGCGATCGTGAAACCGGACCAGCTAACGCGATTGACCGGTGAAAAGACTGGAACCGCTGCGAGCGCGAAGAGTAGTCGTGCGGCGAGACGTTTTCTTACGAACTAACCTGGGCGGCTTTTACTGTGGCGCGCCGAGGAACGAGGCGAGCCTGAGCAGGTCTGCGAAAACACCTGCTGCTGTTACCTCTGGCCCGGCGCCCGGGCCTCGCACGATCATCGGCTGCACGTTGTATCGTGCAGTTTGGAAGCTCACGATATTGTCGCTGCCCGTCAAACTTGCGAACGGGTGATCGATCGGATAAGGGCGCATCGCCGCTGACATGTTACCTGCCCTATCGATCGTGCCGACATATCGCATAACCTGCCCGCGATCGCGCGCTGCATTCAGCAACGCGCCAATCTTCTGATCGTGTTTTCCCAGCGTCATGAGATATTCATCCACGGTTGCGTCACGCAAGTCTGCTTCAACCAAACTTTCAACCTGCACTGCATCCATCTCAACTTCGAGCCCCATCTCGCGCGCGAGAATGATCAGTTTGCGAGCGACGTCTACACCCGACAAGTCTTCGCGCGGATCAGGCTCGGTCAAACCTAACGCATGCGCCTCTCGCACAACCTCGGAGAAAGTACGTTTACCATCGAGCGAATTGAAAATGTAAGACAGTGTGCCCGACAGCACGCCTTCGATCTTGATGATTTCATCTCCAGTTTCCACGAGCCCGCGAAGTGTCTGAATGATTGGCAGCCCCGCGCCGACGTTGGTCTCATAAAGGAAGTACTGTTGATGTTTGCGGGCGGTTTCGCGCAGGCTGCGATACGCATCGAACGGTCCGGCATTGCTCTTCTTGTTTGGCGTGATGATGTTGATGCCTTTTGCGAGCCAGCTTTCGTAATGCGTGGTCAACTCGGCGCTCGCCGTCGCATCGATCAGCACTGCGTGCGGCAGGTGCGCCGCATTGACGTGATTGATAAAAGTGTCGAGGTCCGCTGCTTGCGAACTCTCACCTAACTCATCTTGCCATCGATCGAGCGCAAGGTGCCGGTCGGCAAGGATCATCCTGCGACTGTTCGTGATGCCGCGCACTCTCAAGTCGATGCCGCGATCGCGTTTGAGCTCGTCGATTCGAGTTTGAAGTTGGTTCAGAAGCGTGCCGCCTATCAGACCGGTGCCGATTACACCGATCGACAGAGTTTGATTTGAAAGGTAAAAGGCGGAATGTATCGCTCGCAACGCTTTCGTTGCTTCAGCCTGTTCGATGACGGCTGAAATGTTTCGTTCCGACGATCCCTGTGCGATTGCGCGAACGTTGATGCCCGCCTTCCCGAGCGCACTGAAAAACTTTCCCGCCACGCCCAGCTGCTCGATCATGCCGTCGCCTACCATCGCGATGATGCAACAATCAGTCGTCAGGTCCACCGTTTGGACCTCTCCGCGCTGCATCTCGACAACGAACGTTTCCTCAACAGTCTTTTTCGCGAGTTCGGCGTGTTCACGTGGAACGGCAAAGCAGATCGAATGCTCGGAGCTTGCCTGTGAGATCATCACAACCGAGACATCGACCGCACGTAGCGCCCCGAAAACTTTGTGGGCCACCCCAGGAATGCCGATCATGCCGGTGCCCTCGACGTTGATCAGGACCATGTCTTCGACTGCCGCAAAACCCTTGATCGGCATGTCCATCGGCGAAGTGGCGGCTATTCTTGTGCCCGGAGCTTCAGGCTTGAAAGTGTTCTTGATCCAGACCGTGATGTCGTGCGCGATCGCGGGCGACATCGTGCTGGGATGAATAACCTTCGCTCCGAAGTACGCGAGTTCCGCAGCTTCCTGGTAGGACAGCTCCGGTACGACAACGGCGTCCGGAACCCGCCGCGGATCAGCGCTGAACACGCCGTCGACGTCAGTCCAAATCGTTACAGCCTCCGCGCCCAGCAGTGCGCCAAAGATGGAAGCCGAGAGGTCGCTGCCGTTTCGTTTCAACGTCGTCGCGACTCCGTCGTGAGTCGATGCGATGTAACCCGTGATCACAACGATCTCCGTGTCGAGTTGACGTGCCTGCAACTTCTGCTTTGAAAGTTCCCAGTCGACTGCAACGGTGTTGGCGTTGGGTTCGACTACGAGAACCTCGCGCGCGTCGAGCCAGCTCGAACGATGGTCGCGAGATTCGAGGTACGCGTGCATGAATTGCGCCGACCACAACTCTCCATGCCCCGAGACAAACTCGATGATCCGCTCGGAAGCGAGGCGCGTGATCCAAACACCTCTCAACACTTCTTTGATCGCGTTGAAATCGGAAGCGATGATCTGCGTGAGGCTTTGTTCGTTGCGAAGCTTTAGGGCAGCGATAGTTTCGAGGTGACGGTTTTCGAGGCCCTGGAGTTTTTGCAGGTACGAGTCGTCACGAGCAGCGGCAAGATTCACCGATTCGATGAGTGCGTTTGTAACGCCACTCATCGCCGAAACGACCACGCCAACCCGCTCACCCGATCGTTGCGACAGAACAATCTCACACGCCGCCTGATACCGATCTGCATCGGCGAGACTGGTACCGCCAAACTTGTGAACAGTCCAAGCTTTACTCATGTAAGCCGCAGATGAACACGGAAAACACAGATCAAGAAAATGATTTCAATTCGCGTTCATCTGCGTTCATCCGTGGCTTCATTTTTATGATCAGGTCCGTGGATGATAGGTTAGCGGGCGTCGCCGATCATTGCAAAGCGCGCCGAGTAGTACGGGGGCGGGCCGCCCCGAACAGTTACTGCTAGAGGAGTTCGTCGCAACGGAGATCGCGATAAGCGGCGAGGGCGCACTCGAGTCGATGCCACCAGCCTTCGGGCTTCATTCCACGGCTCCAGAAAAGGATGGGAATAGTTAAGTTACGCACTGCGCAACGGCCGTAATCGAGTAACAACTCGTCGAATGAATACTGGTTCAAACCATGGGCCAGCAGACCTTCGTGATATTGCCTGAGAAGTGGAAGCTCGAGTTCGCGGCGACGGCTCGGATGCCAGTGTAGTGCCATGAGAAATGCGAGATCCCTTGCGCCCACATCAACGTGCCACAGTTGCCAGTCGATCAGAAATGCGGGGCCGTCGCCGGAGCGTGGGAAGAGAAAGTTCCACGTGTGTGCGTCGCCGTTGATGATGGTGAGTGCTCGCTCGTCCGTAAGGCGCAGCCATGGTTTTAGCGACGAGCTGAACACGCGTTCGTAGATGTTGCGAGCGTCGATGGTTAGCGCATCGCCATGTGCGTCGATAAACGCAGGCAGATGTGCAGCGATGCCCTGGACCATGTTCGTGAGGCTTTCGGCTGTATGCGGTTTACCGATCGTATGACCGAGCGCCGGTGCTTCCCACCATCGGACGTGGACTTTCACTAAGGCGTCGACGGCGAGTTTGCATTGAGCGCGGGACGGAGGAAGTGGCCATGGTGGGTGATCGTGAGTCCCGCGAACGTCTTCGAGGACGAGAATGCAGTCTTCTGCTGTTGCGAGGCAACGCACGAGCGGCGGTGATCCGATACTCGATGCAACCTGGCGATAGAACTGTACCTCACTGCTTCGATCACCTATCGCCGACGAGTCAACGGGGATTTTGACAACTAAACTTTGCGGCAGATCAGCAGGCGCTTCAGCGGAGTACTCTACATTCAGAAAGACGAGCTTTGAGGTAGTCGCCTCGAATTCGAGATCGATCTGAACATGGTTGACTGTGCCGCTGGGCAGCGACCCTGAACGGTGTAGCCAACTCGAAAGCGTTTCGGCTGTGAACGACAAGTCCATCACCTGCGTGAAAACGAGAAGCTAGTTACTGTAACGCAACACTCCTCGAGTTTGTTCACGCAGGCGTTGGCCCGTCGGCACTTATGGCGAGATGTTCAGCGTCTTTGGTTCGCTTGCAACGCCGCGCAGCTTGACTATTAGCTGCAAAGCTCCAGTCGGTAGATTATCCGGAAGCCTCACGACGATGTACGAAGTGTTAGCTTCAGGAATCCCGATCGGTCCAACGTTTTCAACGGGCAAGTTGACGCCTGATGCTTCGACAACTAACACTCCCGGCACACTCAGATCCGATTGCGTCAGGCCAAGGCTCGAGGTGAAAAGAATCAGCCGTGTACGCTGATCGACGCTGAAGTTGTTGGGATTGTTTTTCCGGAACGGAGCCCTCACAAGCGTAACGGAATCGAGCGCCGCGACGTTGTTAGTCCCATCTTCCGCATAGATCACCGGCGTCGTTGGTATAGGCGCGGCCTGGTAAGCAACAACCAGGTTTGAAGCCGGGACCACGATCAGACCTTCACCCGCGCCGAGGCCCGTGAGAGGAGCTGAAGAGTTGTGCTCGTCAGGACGATTCACTGGTGCTCCCACCGTTCCGGTCCATACGTTGGCTCCTGTACTTGCGTCGAGACCGTACAACCTTCCGCTCGTCGAGCCGACGTAGACCGTGCCGTTCACGACAATTGGAGCTGAGCTGAGATTGCCGTCGCCCGCGAAGGACCATTTCACCGCGTGGGTGTTGATATCCTTCGCCTCTAACGTCAGTCCGTTGAGAAAGTAACCAGTGCTGCCGCTAAATGCGGGAGCTGGACCAGCAAAGTATTCGGCGACTTCAATGCCGGTGGCCGAGTCGAGAACCCGGTTTCCTAAAGAGAGATCGCGTATGTAGAGGCGCCCGTTGTAGAAAACGGACGTTCTTCCGCCTCCGCCAAAGCACGTTGAGTTGTGATGCCAGATCTGAGTGCCTGTAGACGGTGATAAGGCAAACGCCTGATTGCATGCGTACGACACGTAAAGAGCGGAAGCTGTTACCGCAGGCGAGCTGTGATCCCCGCCGAAATTCGGCGCGCTCCATTTTATGGTGCCGTCATTCGCGTTCACGCCGTAAAGCGTTTGCCAGCCGTTGACGTAGACCGTTCCTCCGAGCGCTGTCGGCGGCGACGTGAACAACTGTCCCACAAGCTGTCGCGTCCACTGCTGAGTTCCAGTCGCTGCATCATACGAGCGAAGTAAACCACTGAAATTGACGGCAAATACGCGGCCGGATTCGTATGCGATGGAAGAGTAACTGCCGAGGTCGACCGGTCCCCACACAGTCGCGCCGTTTGTACCGTTGAGGGCATAAAGCGAATTGCCCGCGACTACGAAGACCTTGCCGCCAGCGATCAGCGGATATGAAGTTGAGCTTCCCAGGTCGCGTGACCAACGCTGCATCAAAGGCGGATTCACAGTATCGAACTGCGATCCGGTGTGAGCAGGATTGATCTGATAAGTGACGGCTTGTCCTGAAGCGCCCGGAGTTGGCGTCGGAGTCGGCGCCGGCTGCGGAGCGATTGTGACGTAGACGGCAGTCATCGTTTGATTGCCGTTCATGTTTACGGTTGTGGTTCTGAAGTTCGAATGGTCAAACCCATTTCGCTGCCACTTTAGAAAGTAGCTGTCGCCGCCTCCGCTAAGTGGCGCAGTCAATTGGACCGGCGTGAACTGCGTGTAGGTTCGAGTGAATTGAGTAGTTCCGTTGGCTAAGCCTCCGTTGTCACCTGGACTAACGGTGATAGGCACACCACCGGCAGGGTTCGTAGAAGCGACGGTTAATGTGAACGTCGGGGTTGGTCCATACACGGCGGTCATCGTATGGTCCAAATCCATCGTAACGGTCGTAACAGATGAGGGCGACACCTCTACGCCGTCCCTCAGCCACCTCAGAAAGATCAGGTCGCCGGCGGTGTTTGGCGCAATGAGAGTTACTGTCGTGAACTGGTTATAGGTTCGCGCGAACGGAGTGAGTCCGGTCGAGAGGCCGTTGTTGTCGGCTGGAACCGGCTGTATAGATATGCCGCTATTCGGGTTGGACGATGCAATCGTAAGAGTCCGCTGCACCGGCACGCTCAAGGTCAACGAATAAGCTCCGGTTGTATCGGACGCATCGAACGCGTTGGCCCAGATTGTGTAAGTACCCGTGACGGGCAGAGTAATGAAGCCGCCGGGCGGGATGCGAGAATTTGTTCCGCCGCCGCCGTCGTCGTCAAAACTTAGTACTGAGCCATCAGGCCGGTTCAGAATGAGGAAGGTATCAAACTCGCTCGACGTCATCGATACGGCGATCTGCTGACCTGCTGCACCGCTGAAACTATATGCGTCGTAGAAAGTGCCGTCGCCGAGGGGGCAGTCACTCGTCGAGAGATTTCCGTTTACGGTTTGACCGACGGCGATAGGCGTGGCTGCGCATGGTCCACCACCACCCTGATTGATAGTAAAGACCTGTCCGCCAACGACGATCGTTGCGCTCCGCGCTGGTCCATTGTTGCTCGCGACGGAAAAGCTTACTGATCCATTTCCTGAGCCATTTGCTCCGGAGGTTATCGTTATGAAGCTATCGCTGGGCACCGCGGTCCAGTTGCAACCGCCAGGCGCGTTTACAGTAAAACTGCCGCTGCCGCCCGAGCCTGCAACGTTCTGACTGGTTGAACCAAGCGACGAAACACAGGCTGTGCCTTCCAGGAACGTTGCAATACTCGGATATGTAACACTGAACCGGCCATAGACATCCCACATATTCGAGGGAGCTGCGCCACACGCGGACACGCCTCCGATGAGGTTTCCGATTAACCGTGGTCCACCGGGATCCGATGGGCTGCCGATCCAGATACCTGAACCGGATGATCCGGGTTCGGTGACGCCGGAACTCCAGTCAACTCGCAGGCACTGCTGCCCCGGAGGACAATTGCCGGCGTTCGGTTGTCTCGCAGTACCGAACGAGATGCGTTTGTGGGATGCCTCGGGATGGTGAATGCCGGCGCTTGCTGCGGTAGCGTTGAAGGCTGAGCTATCAGTGCCAGAAAAAAAAAGCCCGCCAGGCAATGAGCCGGTCAGAAACAGAAGAGTGAAATCACTCGACGTTCCTGTTGCCAGAAGATTCGCGCCGCTTGTCGAAGGCGTGCCGCCCGGTGGGTTATCACCTGTGTTGTAGTTCCAGTAGACGGTGACCGATTGAGCTTCGTTTTGCGTGCTAATGCAGTGGTTTGCAGTCAGGAAATATGGCTTCTGATCGTTGGCTACGTTGTTCAGGAGTGTGCCCGTGCACGAACCGACGGCGCCTCCGCTGACGAAGTCGACCCTGCCAACCGACTTCGCAACGTTTTGCCAGTCCGGGGAGACTTCAAGATTGCATGAGCCGGCGGCGGCTTCAAACGTGATGTCTTTGTAAACGTGAGCGATCGAGAGGACTTTGAATGGAGTTTTTTCCGAGCCGGTTTTTGTTGGTGTGAAGTATTCGATGATCGCGGTATCACCACGCACGGGCGGCGTCCAGAACGTGCCGTCTTCTGACGCCTCGCTTCCGTCGTATGGACCATAAAACTCCAACGGATTAGTCGCTGAGTAAACAAAAACTCTCGCGCCCGCAGGCAACGACATGTCTTTGAACTGCACGCGTACCGCAACAGCGCCTTCGGAAACGACGCCGGCAACACGAAGGTAACCTTCGGCGACTGTGTAAAGCGTGCTGTCTGACAACGCGTCGAGCGGCGTTGTCAAAGGGCGCACAACGCCGATCTGTAAAAACTTGTCCCCCTCTTTTCTTTTCTTCTGTTTCTCACTTAATGGACCAAGGCGTTTGGTTTTTGCGGAATCGAGTTTTAGATGGCCGTACATCTGGCCGAACGGGACCTCGCCACGCGCAGCTTTCACTGCGGTCGGCGTGTCGTCTTTCACTTTCGGTTTATCCGGAGCCTGGAAACCAGGAATGGACTGGCCGTAAGCAGAGGCGGCAAGACAGAAAACGAGGATTGCGAGTGGGAGGGCGCGAGAAATCTTCGCGCGGAGCCACGATAAGCGGGGGTTATTCAAAGTAAGACTCCCTTGGGAAAGGACAGCGGTTCTGGGTCGCCGAGATACTAGAAAACGATCGACGCGGAAGAGGAAACAGCCGAAGCTGTCTCTTTAGTAAAGGTAATGAGGTAAAAATGTCAAGCTCTTGGCTGGTCCCCAAGGTTGTAGCTGCGCTCCAACCTTGGGCTGAAACTAGCGAACGCCTCCGGCGTTTTTTCAAACTTAACCACTACGGCTGGCCCGCGCCGGGGTAGGCTCGGGTCCAGCCTCTCTGCTCCGCACTTCACTCAAATAATTACATGGTGGTTTAACGAAGAAGTTCTCGCGTTTATTAGTGGGAAGAGTACGAACGTACGCGAGTTCCATGTGGACCATCGCTTATGCGTCGGGTGCGAACTCACCTGTTCCCATCAACTGCATATTCCCCCTGCGCAACTCAGCAGGCTTACTACTTTCCACCATCTGGTGCGTAAAAGAGGAGTCGAAAATGACTAACGCGAACAACATCGATCCCATCCCCACATCGGAATATCCAACACTTCAACCTTCACCGGTAACCACCCCTCCGAACTTACCGTCAGCATGGGAGTGTTACGCTGTGCTGCATCCGTTTAGCCCGCCTCAATCGAACAGCACACCTGCCGATAAGGCCAGTCCCTTCTTCGAGCTTTGCATTGCTTACATCAATTACCAGGAAGGCGAGTTTCTTTCGGCGCAGATTACAGGAATCTCCGGCAGGAAGTGGTGGTACCTGATCAATAAATCCGGAACGTATGTTTCAAACAACGGTCAGTCGCCAACCACTAAAACAAATATGGGCTGGACTTTGCCTACTACCAACTGGTTCGGGAGCGAAGCGCAGAACGCTTCGTGCGCGGGAGTTTCTTTCCTCAACTGGATGCAAGCGCAGGAAGTCGCATGGTGGAAGATGCCTGTACCCAACACGAACCCTCCGGCCGCGACGTGGATCTGGTTGGACCAAACCAGCGCGTTGCCGGTCCGCACGATGTTTGGTCAAGGCCCTCCGTCTCCATCGATGGGCGACCCGAATCAACTCGCGTTGTTCCAGATGTTTTCGTTCACATACTTCCCGAGCTTTCAAGGGCTCCAGAACACAAGCATACCCACGTCGTTCATAACCCCGACGATTGCCGGGTTCTCATTCGGTAATCCGAACAATTACGATCTCTTCACGTGGAACTCGAATTTCGGTATGACTGCGTTTATGACTCCCGTGAACGAGCAGTTCAATCCTTTGCCGACGAGGGTGCTGTATGTGTGGAAGCCTGACAACGAATACAAGGTTGCGTCGGACCGCGCACAAAACACGCTCATGATGTACAACTACAATCCGACCAACAGCTTCACGTCGCAGGTTGCACTTTTGACGGGCGCGCCTCCAGAGGGCGTCCAGCCACCGCCGAATAGTGACAGCGGGTTTCTCATAAACTACCAAGGGACCAACGTGACAGGTTGCGTTTCAGGCAAGCAATTCCCATTTCCGGAGGAACCGCCTGACTGGGTATCCATCCCTGGCGTGCAGGGAACTATTCAGGCGACTGTCGTGAACAATTCGATTCTGTGCCCCAAGAACACGGTGACGATTTTGTCCGTGCTGTTCCCGCCGTCCGCGCCGAATTACCCTGATTCGACTTATCTATGGACCTGGTACAGTCCGCTTACGGCGGATGGCACGAGCAGCCGTCCGGTCACGTTCATGCAGTCACAATCGGGAGTCGGTGTGGGCACGAGCCTCGCGCTGGCTGACTATTTTTACTATGAGGAATTCCAGCAGCCGATTGATCCGTCGAACTTCAACATCCCTGGACCATGTCTGAACTGCGACGATAAAAAGGGTGGGCCGGCCAAGTGAGATCAAAGTGAACACGGTTTGACGACGAAAGGCCACTGCGACGGTGGCCTTTTTGTCGCCATTTTATTTGTCTCTGGTCCCATGCTTACAACCAAGAGCGCTTCAAAAGCGTCTACATCGTTCTGGCAGTACTTCACCGTCTCCCCTCTCACCTCAAACGCAAAAGGAGAGCTAAACGATGAAGACGTGTGTCCTGTTTGTTCTTTCACTCCTCGTGGTCACTCCAACCTTTGGCCAGGAAGCCGGAAATCGAATCTACGGAAACAATGGCTACTACCAGCAACGACGACCGCTGCAAAACAGCAATGGCACTCTTGGAAACTCACATGACGGTTACGCAATCGAGGCGAGCGTCCTGACCAATCTCAAACCCGACGCGTTCGTTGTAGTGTTCGGCGTCAATCAGGAAGGTGCAAACGCCGGTACCAGTAATGAAAAGGTCAACCTGAAGATCGCTGATCTGGTGCAGAGAATCAGACCGTTAGGAATAAACGCGAATGATGTGTTTGTCGACTTCATCACGCAGAGCCGCGTTTACGACTTCGCCTCTTCCGGCACGCAAGCCACGGAGAATCTCAGCGGATTCGAGACGAAGAAAACGGTTGCGATTCGTTACAAAAGTCGTGAACTGTTCGAGCAGATCGTGCGTGCGGCGACAGATGCGGAAAGTTTTGATCTGATCAAAGTCGATTACATCGTCAGTGATTTCGAAGCGGTTCGCGCCAGCTTGTTCGACGCGGCTGTCAAAGTCATCAAGAGCAAGGAGCGGAAGTACGCGAACGCGTTAGGTGTCTCACTTAGTGCGATGGCCCTGTCAGTTGAAAAGTACGATGTGTCGTATCCCTCGGAAGCATACCAGCGTTACCAGGCATTCGAGACAGGTGACGCGTACGTCTACAACAACCAGGGCACCTCGAGCCGGGTCGTACAACGCAAGAGTTTCACGTTCTTTTACGATCCGTTTGAAGCCAGCAGGTTTGACTCGGTGCTTGTTCCGTTAGGACTCGAGCCGGCGGTCCAGTTCTCGATTTACTTGCGGATGCAGTACGAGTTCAGAAGACCGAAGGTGGGGTGAATTATGGCCGCGGATAACACAGACAAAAATCCGGATTCGATCTGTGTTATCCGCGGCTAAGAGTTCTTAAGGCATGGATGGACCACCTGAGGAAGAGCCCTTCATCATCTGGTCGCGTTTGCCTTTGAACTCCGATCCCTCTTTCCATTCCGGATACTTGTCGCCTTGCGCCACTCGGTATCCGATCATCGTCAGCAACTGCGCGTCGTCAACCGCTCCCGTGAGATCCCAGTCAGGTTTAATCTCGTCGGAAACTTTGTGATAGTCGTTCTTGGTATATTCGTCGCGCTTCTGTTGACTGAACTTCGCGTCTTTCCCTTCGTAGCTAATCCCCGAATCGGTGTAGAGCGCCGGAACTCCCTGTTTCGCAAATTCGAAATGATCCGAGCGGTAGTAAAACCCTTTCTCTGATTCCGGATCGGGATTCACTGTGCGCCGTTGTGTCCTCGCTGCTTCATGCAGCAAGTCGATCAAGGTGCTGTTGTCGTCGCCGACCATCGTGACGTCGGTGGTCCTGCCCCACTGATTCGCGCCATCCATGTTGATGTTCGCGAGCGTTTTGTTCAGCGGGTATAAAGGATTTTCAGCGTAATACTTAGCACCGAGTAGCCCTTTCTCTTCGGCAGTGACTGCAAGAAACAGAATTGACCGTTTAGGTGGTGTGGCGAGCTTCGTGAATGCTTCAGCAATCTCGAGCATTGAGGCCGTGCCGGAGGCATTATCGAGCGCGCCGTTGAAGATCTGATCGCCCGTCATGTTGGGATCGCGTCCGAGGTGGTCCCAGTGTGCTGTGTAGATCACGTACTCGTTCTTCAGCGTTGGATCCGAGCCCTCGATCTTTCCAATAACGTTGTTTGAATCAATTTCACGGATTGTGTTTTTGACCGTCATGTTTGCTTTGGCGTTGAGTGCCACGGGCTTGAAGTCTTTCGAGAGCGCGGCTTTTTTCAGCGCGTCAAAATCCTGGCCGGTTGCACTAAACAATTCCTTCGCACGGTCGGTCGTGATCCATGATTCGACAGCAACACGGCCCATGTTTTTGTCGGGCTTCTGAATATCGAAGTTCTCGCGAGACCAACTACCCGAAACAACTTCATAGGGATAACCAGCCGGTTCGGTTTCATGAATGATTATTGCGGCCGCGGCGCCTTTCTCCGACGCAATTTCATACTTGTAAGTCCAACGGCCGTAGTAAGTCATTGCCTTGCCCTTGAACATCTTGCCGTCGAGCGTCTTCGGATCGTTCGCGAGTGGAACTTGAGGATCATTGATCAGCATCACGATCGTCTTGCCTCGCACGTCCATCCCTTTGTAATCGTCCCATCCATACTCCGGCGCGACTACACCATAACCAACAAAGACGATGTCGGAATTCTCAACCTTCGATTCGGGAACGAACCGGCGTGAAACCGCGACGTAGTCTTGTGGAAACGTCAGGTTTATCTGCTTGCTTCCGGCAGTGAATGAAGCCGTCGGGGCGCCGGTAAATCCAACGAGGGGAACCTTCTGAACATACGTGCCATCCGGATTCCCGGGCTTCAGGCCGATGCGTTGATACTGTTCGGTCAGATACTTGACGGTGAGTTCTTCACCCTTCGTTCCTGGACCACGTCCTTCGTACTCATCCGCTGACAAAACTTTCGTGTGTTGCATGATGTCGTTTGCGGTGATCGCGGCGAAGGCCGACTTCAACTCAGCCGGCACGGAGTCGTTTGCTGCCGCACCGGAGTTCGTGTTCGTGTTGGTCGGACCGGTCGTACACGCCAGTGCGAAACTAAGGACTGCTGCGAACGAAACCACTGCAAGGGCTCGCTTCTTCATTTGGATAGCTCCTCGATTCCGTTGTTGGATTTGATGAGATGTTTCTATGCCGAAACGTGGGCGCAAGTCAAACGAGAAGCGAACTCTGGCAAAGGCCTGGGCTGTCAAGGCGGCGGCTGTCACATAGATTAGAGGATGTCAGGCTGGAAAAGTTTAAACCACGGATGACTCGGACAAAATCCCGATCCGCGTCATCCGTGGTTAATGCAGTTCTATTTAAGTTTCTCTCTCAGTTTGGAAACGGAAGCGCCATGGAATAAAACGAAACTAAACTCCACGCCCGGGGCGCCTCATCAATGCAAGCAGACCACCGAGCCCTAGTAAGCCGACCAGACCCCAGGCGAAGCCCTTGTTGTCTTGTTCTTCGGTTGTATTTATCCTTCCGTTTAAAGCGTCCAGGACACCACGCTCGCCGCCGGCTCCCTGCCGTCGCTTTGCCGGTGTTACCCCTATGCAGCCGTCGTCCTTGTCGCAGATAACGGCGCAGGTCCCTCCCGGGCATGCCTTTTTGCACCCGTAAGTCTGTCCGTCGGACAAAAATTGGGCGCCTGCATTGTTGCAGGCAGACTTAATTGCATCTTCGCTATGCTTGCCGAGGTCTCTGTCTTCAGCCAGGGCGGTGCTGCTAACGAGTGCCAGCACCACAGCCAGCGCGAATCCTGTTATTAGGGTTCTTTTGTGTCTCATAAACTTCCTTCCTCAAGTTCTTGCTTGCCACAGATTTCAGCCTCTTCCTGATATGAATGACAAAAGAGGGATGGAATGTTAGGAGGGCTTTGAACGGACACGTGGGGGAGGCACTTCGATGCTGCCAAAGATGCAGCAATGCGTTTCTCACGAATTACATCATGAAAAAGTTGAGGCCACCTTCGCGAGTGGCCTTTTAGTTACTGTTTGGCGAGTTGATGCACTAAGGATTACGTCCATAGGCCATGTTCTTATAGCGCTGTAACTGGCACACGCGCTCTTTCAGAAGACCGCGACCTATATCACTGATGACTACCGGAGCAAGTGTTCCTCCTTCACCGTACATTGCCCTGGACCACAACCACTTTATTTCAGCATCTCGAAACCTAACCCAGGCGCTTTGAGCTTGTCGCAACCGGCTCCGGTCCGAGGCTTTCAGTTTCGTTAGCAGCTCGCTATATACACGGTTCAGTTCTTTATCCCAGCGGCTGTAGGCTTCGGCTTGAACAGTTCGAATGTTAGTTGTTATGCCGCCGGCCTGGTCCATTGCTTGTTCGAACCATACATCGATCGGGTGCGGTTTCCCGGTATCACAAAAATTATCAGCGGCGAAAGCAGGAGAAGCAAAAACAGCAAGCAGAAGTGCGATGGCAAGTTTCACGTTCACCTCCCGAATTCATAGATTCTATCTTCCACGTCGTTACGTGCTTTGCCCTGAGCCTGCTATCGCAGGCTAAGAAGATATCAGGAGCGAACTGATTGTAGTGGAAATGTAACCGCCGTTAGCTGGGTCAAATGCTTTGTCGCCCAGGATTGAGAGTAAACTTTCGCAATTATGGTTTAGCCCAGGCGGATACGGGATGGGCCAACAACCGATTCAGGTCGAACAGATCATCTCTTCCGGAAAAGGTAATTGGGATTTCTTGAAATGAGTTCGTATTGCGTTCCGGAAGCGATCTCACGCGTCAACTGATTTACCTCCCACGGGCTATCATCGCCAGAGTCGTCGAAAAGAATGAACCCGCCGGAAACCAGCACTCGATCGGTGTTCTCGAAATCGCGTTTTGCAAACTCATACGTATGATTGCCGTCGATGTAACAAAAGCTGATCTCACCGCCGAGAGTTACTGAGCGGCCAAACACATCGACAGTCTTCTCGTTTGCAAACCACCGTTGGAAAAACTCATCCGAGAAACACTCGATCGTATGAGGCAGATGATCGGAAGCGAACGTGCGCGTGGTGCGAAGGAATGTTTCCTTCACATAGGCTTGAAACATGTCATGAGTAACAGTCGGCGAGTCGCCGAGTGGAGATCCGAGTTCCTGGCCTTCGAATTCCCACTTATCGCAAGTAAACAACGGAGTGGTTTTTGAGCGCTTGCTCAGCAAGTACGACAAGACGACGGTCGATAGTCCACAGAATGAACCTATTTCCACGATTGGCTTGCCCGCCGGCATGTTTGCGATCGCGTAGTCCATCGCGTGCACATTTTCTTCGTTCAGCATTCCGGGAATAGCGAAGCGAATCCATGCTAGAAACTCGTTGGCTTCTCTCGGCTCGTTGCTGTGAAGACGATGTGCCGCATGGCGCAACGCGCTCGCCGCTACGCCACGAACACCAGACTGGTGCAATTTATGTTTCAACCTCGACGTTATGTTCATTCCGATTGCCTAAATGAGATTAGTGGAAAACCCTGGACGAGCGGACATTATGCCCGTCACTAATGCTTGTCAACAGGCCCTTACGAGCGCGGCGATTCTTGCAATGGTCTAACTAGATAAGCTCGGGCTTACTGTCCGGCGGGCGGTTCCCATAGCTCAATCTTGTTGCCTTCCGGGTCGATCACCCACCCAAACTTCCCGTACTCCGAATCGTCGAATTTATCGAGTACGTTGCAGCCCTCTTCCCTGAGGACCTTGAGCAGAGCAACGAGGTCGGCTACTCGGTAGTTCACCATAAACGGTGCAGAGCCCGGCTCAAACGATCCACCCTCGGCGGGCGCGATGGACCAGACAGTTGTTCCGCCCAGAGGCTTGCCATCTTCATCAGTCCAGTTGAAGACGGTGCCTCCCCAGTCTTGCACGTCGATGCCAAGGTGTCGCTTGTACCAGGCCTGCATTGCCTTCGGATCTTTTGCTTTGAAGAAGATGCCACCAATCCCCGTAACCCGCTTCATGTATGCCTCCGCGTTTAGTTTGTCTTTACTCTTTCCAGCCCCACGGCGCTTCAGGAGCTTTGACGGCCGTTTTCAGATCGAACTTGATACTGAAAAATCTGTCGGTCCCAAGTCGCCGAAGGTTGTAAGTGAAGTGCTCGCCCGGCACAAGTTCGATCCACCAGACGTTGGTCGCCGCCGCCGGGATTACCTGAACTGTTTCCTGATCGGCGGGAAACACCTGCCGCTCCGGTGTGCCAACGTTCGTGGTCCATCCGCCATACATAGTCACCGTGTCAGGCTTGCCATCTTCGTGTCGATGATCGTGTTTAAGCAGAATTCTATCTTGTCGCCGCGTCAACACCCACGTTCGCGATCGGTTTTCGCCAACGACGAACGGAATGCGGATGCGATCGTTTTCGCACGAACGCACGTGCATTACGAGAGTCTTATCTTTAAACGTCGCGTCATCGGCCGGAGCTGCGACTACGGTCCCGGCGAAAGCCTTCCCGCAGAGCTTCTGCAATTCTTTCCAGAAGACGGCGTTGGCGGGCTCGGCTTGCGCCTGGACCGTTACTGTCGAACCGGCGATAAAACACGCCAGTAGCAGCGCCACCATGTAGCCGCTGATTACACGGATTTTA
>DASTQB010000284.1:0-33246 GCA_035761985.1 Pyrinomonadaceae bacterium | reverse complement strand
CGAGCAGAACAAAGAGCGGATCAGCGGAGATTTCGCGCAGACTAAAGATTCGATTATCAGTTACTTGCAGCAGACGGAGTTGCGCATGGCGGAACGCGCGTTTGTTGAAAAACTACGCGCGGCGGCTAAGGTTGAAGTTTTTCTGAAGGCGCCGGAGTCGCCGGTGTTTTCGATCAACACCGCGGACCAGCCGGTGTTAGGCAGTGCGAATGCGGCGGTTACGATTGTTGTGTTCACTGATTACCAGTGTCCGAGTTGCGCTTCGATCCATCCGTCGCTCGAGCGGCTGGTGAAAGAAAACGCGGGTAAGGTGCGGCTCGTGACGCGTGATTTTCCGCTCAGCCAGCATGCGGAAGCGTTCAAGGCGGCAGAAGCTGCCGAGGCCGCGCGTGAACAAGGGAAATACTGGGAGTACATAAACGTGCTGATGCAGAACCAGTCGACGCTGGGCGTGGAGAAGTTGAAGGGTTTTGCGGGTGAACTTGGTCTCGATCGGGCTCGCTTCGACACTGCGCTGGATTCGGGGAAGTATACTGAGATGGTCCAGCGGGACGTTGACGAAGGAATGAAACTCGGATTGAAAGGCACGCCGAGTGTGTTCATCAACGGCCGCCGCGTCACGGCGAAGACTTACGAGGAACTGAAAGCCAGCGTCGACGCCGCGCTGAGATCCTCAACCCCCGCCGGCCGTTAGCACCAAAGAAAACCGTAACACGGATGACGCGGATCTTGTTCTGATCCGCGTTATCCGTGTTTATCTGTGGCCAATATGTTGTCTCAGTTCAGCGGGCGATAGGAATTAAGGACCTTCATGTAGTTGGCTCGTTCGAAGGCGGCGGGTTCGGGACAGTGCTTTTGACTCATCGCGCCGATCATCTGCACGACACTCTCGTATTCATGATCGCGCATCCAGTTGATGAGTTCATTCAGGACTTGCGGGATGCGACGAACTCCGTTTTGCAGTAATTCAGAAGCCATCATTGTTACTTTCGCCCCGGCCATCAAGCCCTTTACCACATCGTGCGCAGTGTGAACACCCGTCGTCACCGCCAGGTCCGCGTCCACACGTCCATAAAGAATCGCCACCCATCGCAACGGCAAACGCATCTCATTCGAATTACTCAAAACCAGGCGTGGCGCTACTTCGAGATTGTCGAGATCGAAGTCGGGCTGGTAGAAGCGATTAAAAAGCACCAGCCCATCAGCCCCGCGATCCGCCAGGCGATTGGCCATGTTTGCCATCGAACTGAAAAACGGACTGAGCTTCACTGCTATCGGAATAGTCACCGCCTCTCGAACGGCCGACAGGATGTCGATGTACAGAGATTCGACCTCGAAGCCTGTAACTTCAACGTTCGCAGGCACGTAATAGACATTCAACTCGACTGCATCAGCGCCTGCCTCCTCAATCAACGTCGCGTAGTCAGTCCAGCCGCCCACAGACGTCCCGTTCAAACTCCCGATGATCGGAATATCAACCGCTTCCTTCGCGCAGCGAATCAGGTTCATGTATTCGTCCGGCCCAACGTTGTAACTCTGCATGTCGGGGAAGTAGCTGATCGACTCTGCGTAACTGTCGATACCCTGCGTAAGGTGATAGTCGATGTAGTAACTGTCGAAACCAATCTGTTCTTCAAACAGCGAATACATCACAACCGCTGCGGCGCCTGCGTCCTCGAGCCGGCGGATACTGTCGACCGTGTGTGACAGTGGTGACGACGACGCCACGATCGGGTTCTTCAAAACCAGGCCGAGGTAATTTGTTGTTAAGTTCATGGCGCGCCCTCCGTAACTGATTTCGGTTCGGCGAGTTGCTTGTACTGCTGCCAACGTCTCGATACTGCTTTTTGCGCCTGGCCCAGAAGAAATCTTGCCACGGCGGGTTCGCTCTGCTGCAGCATGCGATAGCGACCTTCGGTGTAGATGTAATCCTGGAGCGCGATCTTCGGATCACTCGAATCGAGTTGAAACGGGTTCTTGTTCTCTTCAAGCAGTTGCGGGTTGTAGCGATAAAGCGGCCAGTAACCGGAATCCACTGCCAGCTTCTGCTGGTGCATCCCTTTGGCCATATCGATGCCGTGAGCGATGCACTGGCTGTAGGCGATGATCAGCGAAGGTCCGCAATGCGCTTCTGCCTCGAGAAAAGCTTTGATCGTATGCGTGTCGTTTGCGCCCATCGCGACCTGCGCGATGTACACGTCGCCATAACGAATCGCAGTTATTCCGAGATCTTTCTTCAGATTCGGTTTTCCGCCGGTTGCAAACTTCGCCACGGCGCCGAGCGGCGTAGCCTTCGACGCCTGGCCTCCGGTGTTCGAGTAAACTTCCGTGTCCAGCACGAGAATATTCACGTTGTGACCACTTGCGAGTACGTGGTCCAAACCACCGTAACCGATGTCGTACGCCCATCCATCACCACCGACGATCCAAACACTTTTCTCCACAAGTGAATCGGCGAGGCTTAGTAGATCGCGCGATTCCTCGTCGTTGCCGGATCCGATCTTCGCCTTCAAAGCCGCGACCAGTTCGCGCTGGATGTTGATGCCTTCGTTAGTCGACTGATCGGTGTTGAGGAGACCGTCTGCGAGTGACCCGCCGATGCGGTCACGCAAGCGATCGACGAGAACTCGTGCGTACGTCTTCTGGTGATCGAGAGCAAGCCTCATCCCCAGCCCGAACTCTGCGTTGTCTTCGAAGAGAGAATTACTCCACGCAGGACCGCGGCCTTCATCGTTTGTTGTGTAAGGAGTCGTTGGCAGGTTGCCGCCGTAGATACTCGAGCAACCGGTGGCATTGGCGATAATCGCTCGGTCACCAAAGAGCTGCGTCAAAAGCTTGATGTAAGGTGTTTCGCCGCAACCCGCGCACGCGCCGGAGAACTCGAACAACGGCTGTAACAACTGCACGTTCTTGACCGAGTTGAATGCAATCAATCCGTTCCTGTGCAGATCCGGCAACTTCAGAAAGTAATCCCAGTTGACGCGTTCACTGTCACGCAACGGCAACTGCGGCTGCATGTTGAGCGCTTTGCGCGACACGTTACTCTTGTCTTTAGCAGGACAGACTTCAACGCAAAGCCGGCAACCCGTGCAGTCTTCGACAGCAACCTGAATCGTGTACAGCTTGTCAGAAAACTCTCGCCACTTCGCGGGCATGTGCTTGAATCCCGGCGGCGCGTCGTCGAGATCACTCGCAGAACAAACTTTGGCGCGAATGGTCGAGTGGGGACAAACCATCACGCACTTGCCACACTCGATACACAGGTCCGGTTCCCACACGGGAACATCCTGCGCGATGTTGCGCTTCTCCCAGCGCGTGGTGCCTACCGGATACGTTCCGTCTTCGGGGAAAGCACTAACAGGAAGCTGGTCGCCGCGTCCCGCGATCATTTCGGCAGTGACGTGCCGGACAAATTCAGGAGCATCAACCGGCACTTTGGATTCGAGTTCAATCGTTCCGGTCACAGTTTCGGGAACAGCGACCTCGCGAAGATGGGCGAGGGCTGCGTCTACCGCGGCGAAGTTTTGCCGAACGACAGGCTCACCTCGTTTACCGTAAGTCTTTCGTATGAATTCTTTAATCTTTGTTATTGCTTCATCGCGCGGCAGCACACCGCTGAGCGCGAAGAAACAGGTCTGCATGATCGTGTTGATGCGGTTGCCGAGCTGATTCTTTCTCGCGACACCACCCGCATCGATTGCATAGACCTTCAATCGTTTCTCGACAATGGTTTTCTTAACTGCGTTCGGCAGATGGTTCCAGATCTCGGATGCTTCGTAAGGACCATTGATCAGCAGCGTCGCACCTTCGACTGCAGCGTCGAGCATGTCGTACTGGCTGAAGAACGAAAACTGATGTACGGCGATGAAGTTCGCGCGCTTGATCAGGTACGTGCTTTTGATTGGACGTGGACCAAAGCGCAGGTGCGACACAGTCATCGCACCAGACTTCTTCGAGTCGTAAACAAAATAGCCCTGGGCGTAGTTTGACGTTTCTTCGCCGATAATCTTGATCGAGTTTTTATTGGCACTGACTGTTCCATCCGCGCCTAAACCCCAGAACACGGCGCGCACCTGATCGTCAGGCTCAGTGCTGAAAGTTTGATCGAACGGAAGGCTTGTGAATGTCACATCGTCTTCAATACCGATTGAGAAGTGGTTCTTCGGTTCAGGTTTCTTCAGCTCGTCGAAGACGCCTTTCACCATCGCCGGTGTAAATTCTTTCGACGACAGACCATAACGCCCGCCGATCACGCGAACACCTTCACTGAACCTGGATGTTTCGCAGATCGAAGTTACAACGTCCTGGTACAACGGTTCACCCGTGCTTCCGGGTTCTTTGGTACGATCGAGAACTGCGACGGCTTTAGTTGAGCCAGGCAATGCGTGGATGAAATGCGAAACTGAGAATGGCCTGTAGAGTCTGACTTTCAGTAGGCCAACCTTTTCGCCACGCGCGCAGAGTGACTCCACGGTTTCCTCAGCCGTTTCACAGCCGGATCCCATCATTACAATCACGCGTTCGGCGTTTGGATCGCCCACGTATTCGAAAAGTTTGTAGCTACGACCTGTGAGCTCGGCAAACCGCTGCATCGTTTTCTCGACAATCTCCGGAGTTTGCTGGTAGAAGGCGTTCGCCCGTTCGCGAGACTGGAAAAAGACGTCGGGATTCTGGGCCGTTCCGCGGATTACCGGGCGATCGGGAGTTAACGCTCTCGCACGATGCTCACGTACGAGCTGCGGGTCCATCATGACGGCGATCTCTTCATCCGTGAGCTTCGTTATCTTCATCACTTCATGTGAGGTCCGGAATCCGTCGAACACATGGAGGAAGGGAACGCGCGCCTGCAGCGTGCTTGCCTGGGAGATCAGTGCGAAGTCCATCACTTCCTGAACTGAGTTGGCAAACAACATGGCCCAGCCGGTTGATCTCGCGGCCATGACGTCGCTGTGATCGCCGAAGATTGAGAGTCCGTGAGTGGCGATGGTCCGAGCGGCGATATGAAAAACTGTGCTGGTTAGTTCACCCGCGATCTTGAACATGTTTGGGATCATCAGTAACAAACCCTGGCTGGCCGTGAAGGTTGTCGTTAACGATCCCGTCTGCAAACTTCCATGGACCACGCCCGCAGCACCGCCTTCGGACTGCATCTCGCGCACGAGCGGCGTCATGCCCCAAATGTTCTTCTGACCGGCGGCCGACCACGCATCAGCGGATTCACCCATCGCGGATGAGGGCGTGATGGGATAGATGGCGATTACGTCGTTGGTCCTGTACGCGACGTGGGCCGCTGCTTCGTTGCCGTCGATTGTTACCCTTTGTTCCATTGCGGGAATTTCCTCGTGATAGTGGCCACAAAAAAGCACAAACGAATCAACGCTCAGCATCAACTCATTTGTGCTTTTCAGGGCTGGGGGAATCGATACCTGGAGGAGCACCGAACCTGCTAGGTTATCGAACCAGAGAGCCGCAGCCAGTTGTCAGGGGCTATTAATAAGCCTACTGCGGTGTCGATGTTTTAACCTCTTTCGTCCGACTCAAACCGTTGCTTGTTCGGCTCGCTCCTCCTCGATCTGTTTAATTTTGGCGCGGAGCCATTGGCTAAATACTCGCTCGAGTTTTGCCTGATTATCCTGCAGCTCCAAATCCTCGATGGTGTCTCCATCAGCATTTAAAGGAATGAAGTGACAGGGGACTTCCGCGGTCCGATGTTCTGGGCTGACAAATTCGAGCAGGTGGCATTCGTTGCACGGGTGAGCGCGATAAGGGTAACCGTAGTTAATACAGGATACTGAATCCTGAAAGGTTGATTTACTTTGCCACGGTGTCCTCACCGATCGGCCGTATCCGCCCTTTTCGACGAAGTCCAACTCTTCTTTTAGAACTTCGAGAATATCGCGCTCATCCGTTGTCATGGCGGTACACCTCCATTCATTACCAGTTAGTTAGCTTTCGTCAGCTTCGACGTTTGCTTCCTGCACGCGACCTCGGCAAAGCACATGCCACGTGGACCAGCGAGTATTTATAGGGTTGGGCGTTGTTAGGGTGAGTAACATTGCCCACTGGCTGCGGGAAAGTCCACAAGCGTTTGGGTTTTTGGTCTCTTGAGGCGAGTCAAACCTCCAGCTTCTCTTAACGCAGGGAGAATCGGTATGACGATTGCCGTTCTTTGTGAGACCGTACTGACAGGAGGTGGACGCGCATGATGAAGATGCTTAGCGATGACCAGTCCCGAAAGCTGTTTCAGTCTGCACGAGTGGCGCGACTGGGCTGCATCGTGAATAACGAACCATACGTTGTCCCAATCAACTGTCAGTTGGAAGAAGATTTTCTTTACAGTCACTCCCTGCCGGGCCTGAAGATAACGGGGCTTCGTGAGAATCCTCGAGCGTGCGTTCAGGTCGACGAGATCGAGAGCGATCTGCACTGGAAAAGCGCCATTGCGTTTGGCAAGTTCGAAGAGGTCACTAAACCAGATGAACGCGCCGCTGTTCTGGGGAAGATTCTAAAGAAGTTTCCACTCTTGACGCCGGTTGAGTCGGCCATTGCGCTCGACGGCGCGGCGGCAGAAGTGATCGTGTTTCGCATCAGGATTGAGCGTTTAACGGGCGTCGAAGAGGTTTAAAACGGGCGCCTGATTATCTGCTTTTCTACGAACCTACCACCTCCATACTTTGCTCACCTTAGCGCGGCGCATATAATCAACCCGCAGACCTCGATCCGTGAATGTCGCTCAAGAACACAAACGAACAAATACTGGTCGTCGATGACGATCAGGCGATTCGCTGGACGCTGACTGAAGCCCTCCAAAGCTGGGGATTCGTTCCCGTGGAAGCAGCTTCAGTTGAAGAAGGCTTAAAACAGTTCAAAGCCGAGCTGCCCGCAGTGGTTTTGCTCGACATCGACCTGCCTGACGGCTCAGGCCTCGACGTGTTGCGCGAGATCAAAGGTGAACATCCGGAAACGATCGCGATCATGATCACCGGCAATGTTCACATCGACAACACCATTTCAGCCCTCCGCGGCGGCGCCTACGACTTCATCGCCAAACCCATCAATCTCGAAGAACTTCGCGTCACGATCCGAAACGCGGTCGAAGCGCGGCACCTGCGACGCGAGGTTGAACAAGTCAGAAAAGAACGCGCGCGGGAGTTTAACTTCCGGCAGATCGTGGGTGAGTCACCGGCAATGAGGAAGATGCTGGGTCTCGCAGCGAAGGTGGCGGAAAGCGAAGTGTCGTCGGTTTTGCTTCAGGGCGAATCGGGAACCGGAAAAGATCTGGTCGCGAAGGCAATCCACTACGGTTCGCAACGCGCAGACCGGCCTTTCGTTGCGATCAACTGTGCCGCACTTCCCGCAACGCTCATCGAATCGGAACTTTTCGGCTACGAAAAAGGCGCGTTCACCGACGCGAAAGCACGTAAAGAAGGCCTCTTCGAACAGGCCGAAGGCGGAACGCTTCTGCTCGACGAAATCGGTGAACTCGAACTCTCGCTCCAGGCAAAACTCCTGCGCGTGCTTGAAGAAGGCGCATTCCGCAGAGTCGGCGGTTTGCGAGACATACCACTCGACGTCCGTGTGCTGGCTGCTTCAAATCGCGATCTGAAAACGGAAAGTGAAGCCGGAAGATTCCGCCTGGATCTCTACTATCGCCTGTCGATCATTCAGATCGACATTCCACCGCTGCGCGAACGAGGCGACGACGTTTTGCTTCTGTCGCAACATTACATCGACACGATCGGCACGCGCCTCAAGCGACATAAGAAGATCGCGCGGTTGTCACCCGAAGCGGCTGAAGTATTCCGAACGTATCGTTGGCCGGGAAATGTTCGCGAGCTACGCAACGTGATCGAGCGTGCTCTGATTCTTGAAGACGGTGATGAGATCACCACCGAGTACTTGCCCGGAGGATTGTTGGAAGCGCCGCGGTTTGAACAAACGACAACCGGCGAGGTGCCAAGTCAGTTTGTCTTACCCAAAGACGGCATTTCACTCGACGAAGCGGAACTCTCGTTTGTTCGACAAGCCATCCAGCGAAGCGGTGGTAACCAAACACGTGCCGCGGAACTGCTGGGCATCTCGCGCGATCAGTTAAGATACAGGCTGAAGAAACTCGAAGACGCGCAAGTCGCCATCGCCGACGCCGACACGTAAGTCCATGGTCACCAAGCCAACATCAGTCGAAAACCATCTCCTACCCGAAGAAGCTTTACAACGCTCAGAGAAGGAACTGGCTGACATCAAGTTTGCGCTGGACGAGTCGGCGATCGTCGCGATCACCGACCAGCGTGGAATCATCAACTACGTCAACGAGAAGTTTTGCGAAATCTCAAAATACTCACGCGAGGAGTTGCTGGGCCAGGATCACCGGATCATCAACTCGGGCTATCATCCGAAAGAGTTCATTCGAAATCTGTGGACCACGATCGCCGGCGGTAAAGTGTGGCGCGGCGAGTTAAAGAACCGCGCGAAGGATGGAAGCTACTACTGGGTCGACACGACGATCGTTCCTTTCCTCAACGCTGAAGGTAAACCCTACCAGTACGTCGCGATCCGCAGCGACATAACCGAACGCAAACGTGCTGAAGAACGGATACGCCAGCAGGCAGCGCTTTTGGACCAGGCGCAGGATGCGATCCTTGTCCGGGATCTCGAACAAAACATCCTGTTCTGGAACAAGGGCGCGGAAAAGATCTACGGCTGGACCGCCGAGGAAGTAGTTGGAAAGAACGTTTTCAAAGAGCCGGCGGCACAGATCGACCAGGCACGCAAGGCGGTGCTCCAAAACGGTGAGTGGCAGGGCGAGATTCGTCAAACGCGGCGTGACGGCACGGAAATAACGGTCGAAAGCCGCTGGACCCTTGTGCGGGATGAGAAGGGCCAACCCAACTCGATACTCGTGATCAATACCGACATTACCGAAAAGAAACGGATGGAAGCGCAGTTTCTGCGCGCGCAGAGGATGGAGTCGATCGGCACACTCGCCGGCGGTATCGCACACGATCTGAACAACGTGCTTTCACCGATTCTGATGGCGATCGACATGTTGCAGTTGAAAGCGACCGACGAAGGCAGCCGGAAGTGGCTGGACGTCTTGCGCACGAACGCCGAGCGTGGCGGCGATATGGTGCGGCAGGTGTTGTCGTTTGCGAGAGGCGTCGAAGGTGAACGCGTGGCATTGCAGCCAAAGCACCTGATAAAAGAGATCGTCAAGATCCTGCGCGAAACGCTGCCGAAATCGATCGAAATTAGTTTCAGGATCCCCAACGACCTCTGGATCATTTCCGCCGACGCAACGCAGATGCACCAGGTGCTGATGAACCTCTGCGTCAACGCTCGCGACGCGATGCCCGAAGGCGGCTCGATCTCGATTAAAGCTGAAAACGTTTTGGTCGACGAAAACTATGCACGGATGCACCTCGAAGCGAAGCCCGGGCGCTTTGTGATGATCAGTGTAGCTGACACGGGTCCGGGAATGCCGCCGGAGATTCAGAGCAGGATCTTCGAACCTTTTTTCACGACGAAAGAGATGACCAAAGGCACAGGACTTGGTCTCTCGACTGCGTTGACGATCGTGAAGAGTCATGGCGGCTTCATCAACGTCTACAGTGAACTGCATAAAGGCAGTCAGTTTACGTTGTACCTTCCGGCGGTTGATATGCCGGGCGCAGTTGACGCTGCTGCACTGCAAACGGATCTGCCGCTCGGGCACGGAGAGCTGGTTCTCGTGGTTGACGATGAAGAATCGATTCGTGAGATCACGCGCGGCACCCTCGAGACTTTTGGATACACAGTTGTGACTGCAAGCGACGGCACTGAAGCGCTCGCGATCTACGCCGACAAGAAGAACGAGATCGCGGTGGTGCTGACGGATATGGTTATGCCGTTCATGGACGGACCCTCGACAATCCGGGCCCTGCAAAGGATGAATCCGAAGGTACGGATCATTGCGGCAAGTGGTTTGGGCGCAGGACAGCGCGCCGGTGAGGGTGTGCTGGAAGGCGTCTCCGTGTTTCTCAACAAGCCATACACGGCTGAAAAATTACTGAACACGGTGGCGCAGGTCTTGAGCCGCGAATAAACGCGGAAAAACCGCGGATCGGTTGTGGGAAATTTCAACTGCGTGGGAAATACCTCGCAACGCCACGCCTGTTAATCCTCATTTCGTCCCAAAATCTCCCCTAAAACTAAGAAAAACCAAGTGGTACGGGTCGTGCACAGGTGCGTGTAGCTTGCAAGAGCAGATTCAAGGGGAGAGGCGTTAGAGATGGCGAAAGTTTTGATTCTTGGTGGTGGGTTTAGCGGCGTAGTCGCGGCAGAGCGGCTTGCACAGCAACTGGGCGACGAGCACCAGATCACGCTCGTGTCGCGCAGCCGGCAGTTTGTTTTTTATCCGGCGCTGGTCAGGTTGGCCTTTGGCAAATGCGAAAAGAAAGACGTTTCATTTGACTTGCGCGAGTCGATGTTAAATCGAAGAGTGAACTTCATCGAAGCCGAAGTTGCTCATATCGATCCGTTTGAAAGAAAGGTCATCATCGCGCACGGCCAGGTCGAAGGAAAACTCCCGTACGACTATTTGATCATCGCGCTCGGCCGCCGGCTTGCAACCGAACGGATCACGGGCTTCTACGAACACGCGCACCATCTGCTGAACGTCGACAAGACAATCCAGTTTGGAAAAGCCATCGAGACGTTTAACGAAGGCAGGGCGCTCTTTGGGCAATGCCTCGGCGCGCGCCTGCCGGTTCCTGTTTACGAATCAGCATTCGCTCTCGCACGTCACCTCGAAAAGAATGGTGAACGCGATCGCGTGAAGATAACTGTCGTGAGCCCGCAGACACTCGAGTCGGAACTCGGAGACGACCATGCTGCCGACGTGCTAAGGCGCGCACTCAATAGTCGTCAAATCGAGCTACTAACCAACTTCCGCATCACCTCGCTGACCCAGGACTCGGCACTCACCGATACGGGCGACGTGATCGGGTACGACCTGCTGATGCTGGTTCCACCTTTTCGCGGATCGTCAACCGCACATTACCTGGGAGCCACCGACGACGATGGATACATCTACGTCGAGCCTACCATGCGCGTGATCGGCCACGAACGGATTTACGCGGCCGGTGATTGCGTAAACTTCGCTGGGCCAAAGATGGGCCATATGGCCGTGCGCCAGGCCGAAGTGGCTGCGACAAACCTTGCCGCGGAAATCGAAGGACACCAACCCGTGACGCACTACGTGCACGAGATGCGGTTTGTGATCGATGAAATCGGAAGCGAGAGTCTTTACCTGCAGAAAAACATCTGGTCGGACGAGCCCGCGACGGTAAGGCAAGGTCGTTTCTGGAGCTGGGCCAAACGCGTGCAGCAAAAGTACTGGGAGCTACGCATTCATAAATGAAAGGGCAAACATCATGAACGAACAACGCACAATTCATTTGATTGAAATCCCGATCGGTGGAAAAGACGGATGGATCTGGAACCGCCTGCATGGAGAACGCGAAGACCTTTGCGAAACGATACTAAAAAATGCCGGTCCATACCTCGAGGAGCGGCAGCAAATGCTCCAAGCGCGGCTGCGAACCGTGGACGATGCTCTCGATCGTCTGATGTCGGGCGCCTACGGCAACTGTTCAAGATGTGGACGTGCGATTGACGACGCACGGCTCGAGATCGATCCGGCGGTCACACATTGTCTTACGTGCTGGAGTCGCGAACTCGGTCCAGTTGCTTCCAACCGTCCTTCTGAATCCGCGCAGTCAGCGCCCGGACATTAAAGCTAAGTCAGGAACAAGCAGGGAGAGTGGCAACATGAAAGCAAATGTTTTCCATGGCAAGAACAACATCCGCGTAGAAGAGGTTGAGAAGCCTCGCGCAGGAGTAGGCGAAGCAGTCATTCGCGTGACGCTTACTACGATTTGTGGAACCGATCTTCACATCCTCAGAGGTGAATATCCGGTAGCCCAAGGTTTAGTGATCGGTCACGAGCCGGTTGGTGTAATCGAAGAGCTGGGCGAAGGAGTTTCCGGATACGCGGTCGGAGATCGTGTACTCGTCGGCGCTATCACGCCGTGTGGCCAGTGCAACGCGTGTCTGTCGGGTCACCAGGCACAGTGCGGTCATGGTGAAGGTTACGAAGCGATTGGTGGCTGGCGATTCGGCAATACGATCAACGGCGCGCAGGCTGAGTATCTGAAGGTGCCTTTTGCACAGGCAAACCTCGCGAAGATTCCCGATGAGCTTACTGACGAACAAGTGGTGCTGCTTGCAGACATTGCGTCCACCGGATTCAGCGGCGCCGAGTCTGCAGGAATAAAGATCGGCGACTCGGTTGTCGTCTTTGCACAAGGTCCAATCGGGTTATGCGCGACGGTCGGAGCGAAGCTGATGGGCGCTGCATTGATCATCGGCGTTGACGGAGACGCTCACCGGCTGGCGATGTCCAAGCGAATGGGAGCTGACGTCACTCTCGACTACCGCGAGACGGACGTTGTGGCGGAAGTAAAACGTCTGACCGGTGGCGGTGCGGATGTAGCGATCGAGGCGCTTGGCACGCAACAGACGTTTGAGAGTGCGTTGCGCAGTTTGCGTCCAGCGGGAACGTTGTCGAGTCTCGGCGTGTACTCCGGAAAGCTCCAGATTCCGTATGAAGCGTTTGCCGCGGGCATCGGAGATCACCGGATCGTGACGACGCTTTGTCCTGGCGGCAAAGAGCGGATGCGGAGGTTGATGGAAGTTGTTCGCCGTGGGCGTGTGGATCTTACGCCGTTGCTCACGCACACCTATCCGTTGGAGCGGATTGGGGAAGCTTACGAGCTGTTTGGTGAGCGATTGGACCGTGTGATGAAAGTGGCGATTCGGCCGTGACGCTAAATCATAGAGGGGGCGAGCTCAAATGATCGATATCAAACGCATTCTTTGTCCGACTGATTTGTCGCCGTATTCAGGAAACGCGGTGCGTTATGCACTGGCCCTGTCGCGCGCGCACGATGCCGAGTTGATTCTGCTTCACTGCACGAAGGGAACGGATCGGGACGAAGAGCTTGGACTGTTGGAGTCGTCGTTGTTGGCCCACGTCAATCCTTCCGATCTTGTTGGCGCGCGTTGGCGATCCCTCGTGGTGTTTGCCGACGATCCCGGCGAAGAGATCATGAAACAGGCACAGTCGGAACATGCTGACTTGATCGTGATGCGGTCGAGGCGTCGCCCACATCGTGCGGCGCTGTTGGGTTCGACCGCGGAGTCAGTTTGCCGGAGTGCTCCGTGCCCGGTGCTGGTTATGCACAGCGACGATGGTGAGCTTGTAAGCAACGAACTCGATGTAAACCTGAAACGCGTCCTCGTCGCTTACGACTTCTCCGACTATTCAGAGCTGGCTCTGAGGTATGCGTTATCGATCGCGCAGGAGCACCAGGCGGAGTTGCATCTGCTTCACGTGTTGCCGGCGCGTTCGTTGAACGATCCGGAGATTGCGTGGTATCCGGCAAAGGGTGAATCGACATATCACAATGCCGCGCGTCGTTTGCAGCGAGTCGTTCCGGCTGAGGTCCATCTCTGGTGTGAGGTCAAAACCGCGGTGAGCGAAGGACACCCGTATCGCGAAATTCTGAGCTATGCAGAGAAGAACGACATCGATCTGATAAGTGTGGGTGCGCACGGCGCAAACTTCGGAATGCGTGCGTTGTTTGGATCGAACGTCGATCGCGTGTTGCGCCAGGCGCCGTGTCCGGTGCTGGTCGCGCGCCCGTTGAAACCCAGCCTCGCGGTGACAGGACTCCACAAATCTCAGGATGTACACGTAAATGGGCGAGCATAACGTAGAACCACAAGTCGACGAGCAAAAAGCGCAGGCTTTCATGAAAGCCCTGCTCGAAGATCTTCGAGCGCTCGCGTTCATGCTTCAAGACGGGCGCATCGAGAGCGGTGTTAAGCGGGTCGGCGCAGAGCAGGAGATGTTTCTGATTGATCAGTACCTGCGGCCTGCGCCGGTCTCGCTCGAAGTTCTCAAGCATACGAACGACCCCCGATTAACGACTGAAATCGCCCGGTTCAATCTCGAAGCGAATCTCACGCCGCTCGAGCTCGTCAACAATTGTTTCAGTCGCATGGAGCAGGAACTCGCCGAATTGATCGGCCTCGTGCGGACCGGCGCCGCAACTCAGAACGCCGACGTGCTTCTCTCCGGCATTCTGCCGACACTCCAAAAGTCGGATCTAACGCTGGAGAACCTCACTCCGACGCCGCGTTATCATGAGTTGAACCGCGGCGTGATCCGCATGCGCGGCGGGCCGCTTTCGATCTACATTAAGGGTCTGGACGAACTGCACCTGACGCACGACAACATCATGATGGAATCGTGCAACACGAGTTTTCAGGTCCACTTTCAAAGCAACGCCAAAGACTTCGCCAACCACTACAACATCGCGCAGGCGATAACCGCGCCCGTGCTGGCAGTCGCAGTCAATTCACCACTCTTGTTTGGTCAACGTCTGTGGCAGGAAACACGTGTGGCCCTGTTTCAACATTCGACCGACGAGCGCTCGCGGACGCAACTCGCACGCAACCAGCCAACGCGTGTCAGTTTCGGCGATGGGTGGTTGCGCAATTCAGTCGTCGAACTCTTTCACGATCAGATCACGCGTTTTCGTCCAATCATGATCACGCAGCCCGACGAAAACCCGTTTGCGGTCCTGGCGCGTGGCGAGACGCCGTTGCTTTCGGCTTTGCGACTGCACAACGGTACTGTCTGGCGCTGGAACCGTGCGTGTTATGGAGTCGCTAACGGCGTCGCGCACCTGCGAATCGAGAATCGCGCACTGCCGTCTGGTCCAACGGTCGCAGACGAGATTGCCAATGCCGCATTCTTCACCGGCCTGATGGTGGCGATCCCGGAAGCTTACGGCGAGATTGCGAAACGAATGGACTTTGACACTGCGAAGATGAACTTCTTCCGCGCCGCGAGACACGGGCTTGACGCTCATTTCCAGTGGATCGACGGGCAGAACCACACTGCGTCGTCGTTGATCCTCGACCACCTGCTTCCGCTCGCACGGCAGGGTTTGCGCAGTTCGCAGGTAGCAAGTGAAGACGTTGATAAGTATCTCGGAATCGTCGAAGAGCGTGCGCGGACGCGGCAAACAGGCGCGGGTTGGATCATGAAGTCGCTTTCCGCGATGGAAAGCTCCACCTCGAAAGACGCCCGCCAGAGAAAGCTGACGTCGGCGATGCTGGCAAATCAAAAGGAAGGTCAGCCCATTCACCGTTGGCCGTTCATCGAACAAGCAGATGACGAATGGGAGCAGGACTATCGCACTGTCGGTCAGTTCATGACTACCGATGTATTCACCGTCAAGCCTGACGATCTGATCGATCTCGCTGCGAGTGTGATGGACTGGCGACACATCCGGCACGTGCCGGTTGAAGACCAGGAAGGACGGCTGGTCGGTCTCGTAACTCATCGCGGGCTTCTTCGCCTGATGAGCAGCGGCCGTGCAAACGAAAACCCGACCACGGTTCAAGAGGTGATGATCGAGAACCCCGTCACCGTTACACCGTCCACATCGTCGTTGGAAGCAATCGAGGTTATGCGCAGCAATCGTGTTGGCTGCCTGCCTGTTGTGGAGAGCAACCAGTTAGTGGGAATCGTGACGTCATACGATTTTCTGGAAGCATCCGCGAGGCTTTTTCAGCAGCACCTTGCTCCCAAGGAGCAGGCGAGGGCCAAAGGAGCCCAGGGAGTGTGAATCGTGCCGAGCGCGAGACAGATTGAAATTGAACAACCCTCAGGCGAACAGACGCGAACGGATCTGCATTCAATGTTGCAGGATATCCGCGCATCGAACATCAGTAATTTGAACTCACTTCATCGCCGTGGAAAGGTGTTGTTTTCGGAAGGCGAGCCGGCGCGCGGCATCTACATACTGCGAACGGGCCGCGCCTCGGTATCAATCACGTCGAGCGAGGGAAAAGTGGTGATACTGCGCATGGCTGAGGCCGGCGACGTGCTGGGCTTGAATTCGGTACTGCGCGGTTGTTCATACGACGCAACGGTGAAAACTCTCGACCCCTGTCGCACTGATTTCATCGCGCGTTCCGAAGTGATTGACCTCCTGGAGACACAAGCAGGCGCCAAGGCCATGTTGGCGCTACTGAGCGGGGAATTGTCTGAGCTTAACAATCGAACGCGGTCATTGCTGTTACCACAAACGGCCAGCGGCCGGCTGGCAAAGTTGTTGCTCGACTGGAGCCAACAGAATGGTTCAAACACCTCGAGCGGAGAGCCAATCGACAAGGCTTTCACGCATGAGGAGATTGCACAAATGATCTGCTCGTCGCGCGAGACAGTGACGCGTTTGCTCGCAAGCATGAGCCGGCGCCAGATCATTCAGGTTAATTCCGGCAACATCCTGATCCGTGATCGCGAAGCCCTCGAAGCTGTGGCTGTGAGTTGATCTTTGTACAGGTCATATAGGTCATATAGGGTCATATATGACCTATAACGTGTGACGTTCGTCACATCTAAAACAACGAGTGAAATCCTAGAATGTTGCGGCACTTCTCGCGCCAAAAGGTCAGTCAATCCGCTATTCGACGGAGGCGGAAGCATGAACAAACTTATCAAAGCCCTACTGATCTGTGGACTTGTGTTTGCCACGATCGGTTGGCTCAGCTATGACGATTCTTCGCAGTCTGCGACGATTAGCCCGGCTGAGCTTTCGATATACAAACCAGAGCAACGCGCTGCAACCAAGTCTGCAGACTATGTGGGAAGCGAAGCGTGTAAAGAGTGTCATGAGGATCAGTTCAAAAACTTTTCCCATACATCGCACGCTCAGCTCACCAGGATCAGCAGTTGGAAAGACAAGGTGACGGGTTGTGAGGCGTGCCACGGTCCCGGCAAGGCTCACATTGCGGAAGGCGGCGATCCCACCAAGATCATTTCTTTCAAGAACAAGTCGTCGAAAGAAACTTCCGAGACGTGCCTCGTCTGTCACTCGGGCAGGGAAGAACACAACAACTTCCGCCGTGGTGAGCACTGGCGTAACGACATAGGTTGTGCCGACTGCCACACGAGCCACTCGCCCCCAACTGGTCGTCAAGTCGCGGCTTCAAACGTCTTTGTCTCTGACTCGAACGCTCAGAAACCAGGGTTCGCCGATCTGCGTTTGCTCAAGACGAGCGAACCGCAGCTTTGCCTGAATTGCCACAGCGAGACGAAGCACCAGTTTCAACTACCCTTCCATCACAAAGTGCTGGAAGGCGCGATGAAGTGCAGCGATTGCCATAATCCACACGGCGGTTTTGAGCTCAAACAGACGCGACTCGCGACTGGCGCCGATGCCGCTTGCATCAAGTGTCACGCAGACAAGCAGGGTCCTTTTGTTTACGAACATGCACCGGTTAAGACCGAAGGCTGCGTTGCGTGCCACACGCCGCACGGTTCGTCGAATCCGCGCATGTTGACCACAAGTCGCGTAGCGCAGCTATGCCTGACGTGTCACAGCGTGGCGCATGGAGTCGGTGCGGAGGAGCCTGCTGGTCCTCAGCACAACCTCAATGCCCAGTACGCGAACTGTACGAATTGTCATATCAAGATTCACGGGTCGCGAACGAGTCCGGTATTTTTCCGCTGACGAGCCGTTAGCGTCTGCTGTCGAAACTAACTTACTTGACTGAGGGTTAAATCCCATGAGCACGAAGCAAAACATTTCGCTGCGGATATTCGGATTAACGCTGGTCCTGATCGTGACGACGTGTTCGGTTGCTGCGCAAACACCCGCAGCGTCACCTTCTCCAAAGAAATCCGAATCGACTAATACGCCGACGGAAAGCGGTGAGGATGCCGGCGATTACACAGTTATTTCCAGTCTCGAGTTTGGCTATCGAGGTCTTAGTGTCGACGGCGATCACAATAAGTATCAGAGTGATCTGAACTACCGAACCGGTCCACGCCTCTTCGATAGCTCGTTCCTGCTGAAGTCGAAAGACGGCGATGGGGCTTTATTCGAGACGTTCCTGGCTAATTCAACCGGTTGGGGCGCCGATCCTCAGGGTAACCTCCGCGTCTCTGTCGAACAGCCGGAATGGTATCGCTTCGACGCGACGTACCGTCGCTTCAAGTACTTTCGTTTTCTAAACAACTTCGCAAATCCGAATTGGGTTTTTAGTCCCGCGCAGTTCAGCCGGCCACCGAATCCCGTAACGGGAGAACACGGGCACGACACAAGAATTCACCTGGGCGATTTTGATCTCACTCTCCTCCCGAAACATGAACGTATCCGGTTTAATGTCGGATACTCGCCCGAACGCTACAGCGGACCAGCATTCATCAACAATCGCGGCGGTGGAAATGAGTTTGTCGTGCTCCAGCAAATTCGCTCGCGCGCGAATGATTTCCGCGTGGGCGCCGACGGCAGCCTCGGTCCGGTAAACTTTTCATTCCTGCAGGGCTTCCGTCGTTTTCGCGACGACACGGGATTCGATCTTGGCGCTGTTGCAGGCACAAACCTGAATCCCGCCGCTGCCAGTTTGACGAGCATCAGTCGAGACGAACCGGCTCGTGGCAGCGTTAACTACACGCGTTTCAGTTTACAAACGCTCGTGGCTAACAGGCTCGACGTCACCGGCCGCATTATCTACAGCAAGTCGAAGCAAAACTTTACTTTTCTCGAGACTTTTACGGGACGAAACTGGAACACGAGAATCACCGGCTTCCCGCCGACTCCTCCGGCTGCAACTCCAAACATTCTCAACCTCGGCCAGTACAATCTCGTCGGCAACGCCGAACGTCCAAACTGGCTGGGAGACGTGGGCCTGACTCTGCTGGCGACCAATAAGTTTCGCATTTCGAACACCGTCAGAGTTGAAACGTTTGAGATCAACGGCACCGCGCTTTTCAGTGACTTCTTCTCTATCACGCGTGGGACGAGAACCGACACCATCGGCTTCAGTAATCGAAACGTAAACACAGGCATCGATTACCGTCGTATCCAGAACACGATCGAAGGTGATTATCAGTTCAATCCACGCTACTCGATCCACCTCGGCTATCGATACGGCACGCGACGCGTAACCGAGTCGATCAGCGGGTTCAATCTCGGTACGAATGCGCCGACGGCACTCGTTCCGGACAGTCACACCGAAGACAACACTACCCACGTCGTCATCGGGGGCTTCAAAGCGCGTCCGGCAAACGACTGGACCATCTATTTCGACGCTGAGCACGGCACGGCCGACAACGTTTTCACGCGTATTGGCAATTACGATTTCACGAACATTCGCGCAAAGACAAGGTTCAAGCCGACTTCGCGAACAACCTTCAACATGGCGCTGATCGCGAAGAACAACGCCAACCCGTCCGAGATCGCGGGAGTTTCGCTGGAGGACTTCGGGGTAAGCATAAAGTCGAGAATCTTCACTTCTTCACTCGACTGGGCCACAACTTCGAGATTCTCGCTTAGCACTGGTTACAATTTTCACTGGATAAACAGCAAAGCCGTTGTCGACTATTTCTTCAACAGCGTTCAGCATCCGTTTGGGAATAGTCTCTACTACATGAGGAACCACTTCTTCTATGTAGAATCGGTCGCGCGTGTGGCTCCGCGAACCACGTTGTTTACGGCGTACCGAATCAACAAAGATACTGGCCAGGGAAATCGAGTTGCCGATCCGACCGGAAGACCCGGAACGTTGATCGCGTCGTATCCCATGAGTTTTCAATCGCCCGAGGCGCGGCTGGCAATCAAGCTGCATCACAGGCTTGATTGGAATATCGGCTACCAGTTTTACAACTACAACGAAAGCGCGATAGTCGGACCACGGCCGCAGAACTATCACGCGCATTTGCCCTACACTTCGTTGCGGCTTTATTTTGGTCGCAGGGAATAATAGGGCGGGGTTTTTTCAGAACCTTCTTTCTGTACTCTGTGCTCTCCGCGTACCTCTGTGATCTCGCGTTCGTTGACGCAAGGATCACAGAGGTACATGGCGATCACAGAGCTTTATTGCTGGCGCGTGATCAGATTAAAAACATCTCTGGTGATCGGCTTGGCTCTACTAACGCTGCAGTCCTTCCCGTTAACCGGAACCCCAACATACGCGCAATCTCGCAGGCGGCCTGCCAGGAGTAATCCGCAACCGCGGACTAACTACGCCGAGTTTTCGCATGTCACTCACGTGACAAAGCAAAAGCTCGCCTGTGATTCCTGCCACAAATTCCCGACCGCCAACTGGAAGGAAGTGCGCAAAGGCGATGCTGCTTTTCCTGACGTAGCCGAGTTTCCCGATCATGCGTCTTGTCTGAACTGTCACCGGCAACAGTTCTTCGCACGCGAGAGGCCTGCGCCGCGCATCTGCTCGAATTGCCACGTTGCAGTAACACCGCGCGACACCGCGCGATTTCTGTTTCCGAGTCTCGGAGATGTCGCTGACGGTTCCAAACGGCAGCGCGATTTTACCAGCGAGTTCAACTTACATTTTCCACACGAAACACACCTTGAAGTGGTGAGTCGGAATGCTCCGCGTGTTGGCCCAAGGTTCACCACTGTCTCGTGGACCAGCCTGCAGCAACAGAAACAGCCGCCGGCGAACTGTGGTGTTTGCCATCAGACATACCAGCCGCAGGGCAAGTCGGACGAGGAGTATGTGACGAAGCCGCCGAAAGATTTAGGCGATGCGTTCTGGTTGAAGAAGGGAACTTTCAAAACAAGTCCGAACAGTCATACCGGATGTTTTACTTGTCATAATGCAGACTCGGGTATTGCTCCCGTATCGTCTGATTGTCAGGCATGTCATAAGCTGGCGGACTTGGCTGTAAAAATTAACAGTGATTTCGATCCGCAAATGCCTGCGAATATGAAGATCAGCGATCCGGTGGTTGTAAGCACATGGCAGGAGCGGATGTCGGCCGGAACATTTCGTCACGAGGGCGGCGCACATCCGGATATGGCCTGTGCAGATTGCCACGCGCCCGCGCGAATGAATACGGTTGATGTGCAGACACTCAGAGTGCCTGTGCGCTCATGCGGCGGCGCCGACGGTTGTCACGTTACGAAGACTTTGGACGACGGGGGAATTCTGAACTACGAGATCGATCAAAAGAACAAGAACGCGAACTTTGTTTGCACCAAGTGTCACATCACTTTCGGCAGGCAAAGCGTTCCGGCAAGTCATCTCAGTGCGATTCCAAAATAGACGAACAGGATGATTAGGCCGTGTAACAAAGTTCTCGTGCGATGTTTCCTGGCGCTTATCGTCATCGTTTGCCCGATCTCCGTTTTTTCACAAGGGTCTGGTGTTGATTATTCAAAGTTCAAGCACGACAACCAGAACCACTCGCGACTCCCGTGCTTGCTGTGCCACCGAAGAGAGTCAGACGCCGCTCGACCTGCGATGCCTGGAGCAGCGGGCCACGCACCCTGCGCCGGTTGTCATGCGAAGGAGTTTGCAAATTCAGGACATCCGATCTGCACGATCTGTCATACAGACGCGCAGTCGGGCGCGGTCAAGGCTTTTCCAAGACTCTCGAGTTTTGGAATGCGGTTCGAACACGCGCGCCATCAGAACCTGGGCCGTCTGAGTTGTGCTAGTTGTCACCGGCCATCGCGTGGTGGAGTGGCGCTCTCGATCCCAACTGGATTCAATGCGCATAACAACTGTTTTGGATGTCACACACCGCGCGCGCAATCAAACGGCCGAGACATTTCCTCCTGCGGCACATGCCATCAGATGGAGCGATACGTTCGTGCATCGCAGTCTGCACCGGCGTTTCGCGTGGGTTTCAGTCATGCAAAGCATGACAGGAACGAAGGATTGACTTGTAATGAATGTCATCGCGTTCAGGCGGGAAGGCGGCGAGTGAGTTCACCTCAGCCGCTGAATCACCACGCTGCGCCACGCGCGTTCAGTTGCATGTCGTGCCACAACGGGAAGCGTGCTTTTGGCGGCGACGACTTTTCCGTTTGTAAGCGATGTCACACGGGGACGACCTGGCGCTTTTGACATTTGTAATCGGCGACCTGGCTTGCGGGAACTTTCGCAACCTGCTGAGCGAAAGTTCGCAAACTGTCCGTTTTTAGGCCGAATTTGCTGAGTTTTTGCCCGGCACAACCATTGCACCCTTAGCGGCGAGGACGACGGCGACGCGCCGTATTGAGAGAAAGGGTTGGAACAATGAAATCACTGAAGATGATGATGCTGGCCACGGCGGTGGCGATACTGGTTGCGGGATTTGCACTGATTTCGGCGGCAGCGCGCGCGAATAGCGCGCCGGACGATTTTGATGCCGCCGCCACTTATAAAGCAAAGTGCGTTGCTTGCCATGGTGCGACGGCCGAAAAGAAGTTCAACGCGTCACTAACTGACGACGAACTCCTGCAGGCAATTCTCAAGGGCAAAAAAGCAGAGAAACCGCCTCACATGCCCGGTTACGAAGAGAAGGGAATTAGCGCAGAGCAGGCGAAGGCGTTGCTTGCTCACATGAAGTCGCTGAAGCAGTAATGATTATCATGTAAATCATGGCCAATCCTGTAAATCCTGTAAAACGCCCAACTCGCAAGGCATGCTTCACAGGATTAACATGATTATCAGGATTCACATGACTTTTCGTGCAAAGCCGGTTGCACAGAGAAGATAGTTAAGATTTACAACTTAGACGCCTCTTGTGTTAAGAGCAAAACACAGGAGGTGTCTGTGTGTGATCTAATGAAACGCTGCGCAACACTCTCTGTCGTATTCACCGTGTGGCTGGTGTTCCTTGTGAGCACCGCTGTCGCGCAGCAACCGTCACCATCGCCGGCTGCTTCCCCCGATCTTCAGTGTCAGGGCTGTCATGCTCCCGGAAAGACGCTGCCCTATTTAGGCGGCGCGAAATTTCATACTCAAGCGCACGACGCTTACGATATCGGTTTTCACGCAAAAGCAATTCAGGGTGGACGCCGGGCGGCGACTTGCGTGGATTGCCACGCCAGAAACGGCGACATGACAACAATCCTTCCCGCCGCGGATCTGAATTCAACCATCAGCCGCAATAACATTGCCGACACATGCGGACGCTGCCACGGCGATAAGTCAGTGATGCGTGGAACCGGTATCAGTGATCGTCCTTTCCTTTCCTATCGAGAGAGCGTTCACGCAAAGGCACTTGCGCACGGCAACACAGCCGCAGCCGTTTGTACCGACTGCCATAAGAGTCACGACATCCTTCCGGCATCCGATTCACGATCGCCAATCGCGAAGATCAACATCCCCTCAACGTGTAGCAAGTGTCACCAGGCAGAAAGTGCGCAGTTCATGGAGAGTGTTCATGGACAGGCCGTCATGCGCGGCGTGTCGCGATCACCCGTTTGCACTGATTGTCATGGAATACACGGCATCACATCGCCGGTGGAACAAGCCACTGCTACTGCTTCGACAGCCGTCGCCACGGATACGTGTGCCGGATGTCATGAAGGTGTAGCTCTCACGCGCGAATTTGGAGTCGCCGCCGAGCGCGTCAGTAGTTACAAGGACAGTTATCACGGTCTCGCGTCGCAGATGGGTTCGAAAACGGTTGCGAACTGTGCGAGTTGTCACGGGGTTCACAACATCCTGCCGTCATCGGATCCACGGTCGATGATCAGTGCGAACAATCTGCCGCAAACGTGCGGGCAGTGTCACGTTGGAGCTGGAGTTAATTTTGCCACTGGCAGGATCCACCTGACGTCAGAACTAGTCAGCGCAGCCGGGACCGCGGATGCGGGCAGTATTGGTACCCGGATAGTTCGCTGGATCTACATTCCTCTAATCATTTTCGTGATCGGAGGCATGGTGGTTCATAACGCGCTGATCTGGTTGCGCAAGGCGGTGGCGAAGAAACGCCAGCACCGCGGAATCGTGCGACTGACGGTTAACCAGCGAGTGCAACACTGGTTGTTGTTGACGAGTTTTATCGCGCTGGTGCTAAGCGGCTTTGCTCTTCAGTATCCGGATTCGTGGCTCGCTGCGCTGCTTGGCGGTAATGAATACCTGCGGCGAATCGTGCATCGCGTTGCAGCAGTGATCATGATGGCCGTCGGCGTTTATCATCTGGTCTACCTGTTCAAAGCAAGAGAAGGCCGGCTGTGGCTCAAAGACATGCTGGTCAACGGGAAAGACTTCAGAGACGTCATTGGTAACTTCGGTTATTACCTCGGCGTTTCGAAAGTCAGACCAAAAATCGCGCGTTTTGGTTATGCAGAAAAAGCTGAGTATTGGGCCGTGGTTTGGGGCACTTTGATCATGGGCCTGACCGGTCTGATGATCTGGTTTAAGCTCGGCTTGTTTGCGTTCCTGCCGCGATGGGCCATCGACATAGCGCTCGCCATACACTTTTATGAAGCTGTGCTGGCTACGCTCGCGATCGTTGTGTGGCACTTCTATCACGTAATTTTTGATCCAGACGTTTATCCAGTGAACTTTGCCTTTTTGGATGGCCGTGTGTCCGAAGAGCATTATCGAGAAGAGCATGAGTTAGCCTACGAAGAAACTCACACGGAAGTGCCGGAAACGCCGGACACACCAGAACCCCAGGAAGCACAATGACCGAAGCCAAACAAACGAATCCGAAACCGCCTGGCCTTTTCCGCAACTACGTGAGCTTCGTTGGCGCGGCCATTGCGAGCGCCGCGCTTGTAAGTATCGTCCTGCTGTTCCTGATTGAGATCACGTCGCATCAGGAAAACCCGTATCTCGGAATACTTACTTACATCATTTTTCCTTCCGTTCTGTTTCTGGGACTGCTTATCGTCGCGCTGGGCATGTTTCTCGAGCGGCGACGCCGGCGTAAAGGATCACCAGCGGAGATTGCTGCTTATCCGAAACTCGATCTGAACGATCCGAAAGCCCGCCATGCGTTTTTCGCTTTCTTACTGGTTACCTTTTTCTTTGTCTGTGCGAGTGCGTTTGGAAGTTACAAAGCTTACGAGTACAGCGAATCCGATGCGTTCTGCGGCGAGGCGTGTCACTCCGTGATGAAACCTGAATACGTCGCGTACAAAGCGGGAGCGCACGCGCGTGTCGGGTGTGTCGGATGTCACGTTGGACCAGGCGCGGACTGGTACGTGCGGTCCAAGCTTTCCGGCGCATACCAACTCTACTCGGTCACGTTCAATAAATATTCTCGCCCGATAGAAACTCCGGTCCACAATCTGCGCCCGGCGCCCGAAACATGCGAACAATGCCACTGGCCCGAGAAGTTTTTCGGCGCGCAGTTAAAAGTCTTCAACCACTACGCATACGACGAGCAGAATAGTCTGCGCCAGACGCGGATGCTGCTGAACGTGGGTGGCGGCAGTCCGAACACGGGTGTTGTTGCGGGTATTCACTGGCACATGAATATCGCTAATGTCGTCGACTACGTTTCTACGGACGAGCAGCGCCAGGTAATTCCGTGGGTTCGCATACAGGACAGGGAAGGAAATGTCACCGAATACCACGATCGTAATCGACGTCTGAGTCAGGAACAGATCGCAGCAGCGCCCAAGCGGCGCATGGACTGCGTGGATTGCCACAACCGCCCGGCCCACGTTTATCTTCCGCCCGATGTTGCAGTGGACCAGTCGTTTTCGGCGGGCAAGTTAGATCCGTCGCTTCCGTTTCTCAAGCGAGAGTCAATTGCACTGCTGACTAAGTCGTACAACACGGAAGAAGAGGCGCTCCGCACGATCTCTTCGGGACTCGATCAGTTTTACTCGAAAACATATCCCGACCTTCACGCAAAAAGAGGCAACGAGATCAAAACCGCAACGAACGAGCTACAGCGGATCTTTAGTACTTACTTCTTTCCTGAAATGAAGACCAACTGGCAGACTCACCCGAACAACATTGGGCACTTTTATTTCAGCGGTTGTTTCCGTTGCCATGACGGCGAACACGTAAGCGACACAGGCAAGGTCATTCGCAACGACTGCAATATCTGTCACACCGTGATCTACGACTCAGCCAATCCCGCAGCTTCGGTGAAACTCGGATCGTATCAGCATCCTGTCGATCTCGGAGGACTCTCGGATCGCAAGTGCGAAACTTGCCACAAACCGAACGAACCATTCCGCCCTCCCGTGAATCTTGGAGACATCTCCATGTTCCAGTGCGTAGAATGTCACCCGAAGAAATAGCAACAAAAAACGGATACTAATCAAGGAAACTCGATTTTGTGTTTCTGAGGAAGCGTTTGGTGCCGGGGGTGATCCTCGGCGTTGCCGTCGGCATACTTGTGGGCGTGGGTGCGTACACCTTTGTTTACGCGCGTGGCTATTCCTACATGACCGACAACGCTGAAGCCTGCGTGAATTGTCATGTCATGCAGGAGCAGTTTAGCGGTTGGTTGAAGTCGAGCCATCGCGCGGTTGCCGTGTGTAACGACTGTCATACGCCGCCCGGGTTTGTCGGCAAGTATGCAACCAAGGCGAGCAACGGTTTCTGGCACTCCTACTACTTCACCACCGGCTGGTTCGAAGACAACATCCACATCACGCCTCGCGGTCGCGCTGTGACTGAACAAGCCTGCCGCAAATGTCATCAGGAAATTGTCCAAGCGATCGAAGGCGCGCACGCGGATTCGAAAGATGAACGCACGAGTTGCATTCGCTGTCACAACTCAGTTGGTCACTTGCATTGATTTGACGGAGACGAAGGAATGGCTGAAGGGAATGAGAAGCGTAAACGTGGTTCGTTTCGGTTGGCGGGTTTGATTCTGCTGGTTGCCGTGGCGACCGGACTCGGGCTGGCGTTGTTGATAAACATCTTCCAGCGAAAGCAGGAAGCGCGTAATCCTTTCTTCCGCGTGGTTGAGCTGACAGACGACACGGTCGATCCGAGTCTATGGGGTAAGAACTTTCCACTTCAGTACGACGATTACCTGAAGACGACGGACCAGGTCCGAACTCGCTACGGCGGCAGCGAAGCTGAGCCACGCACGCCGACGCAGGCCGATCCTCGTTCGATTGTGGCCCAATCAAGACTCGAAGAAGATCCGCGGTTGAAAACCATGTGGGCGGGATACGCGTTCTCCAGAGACTTCAGAGAAGAGCGTGGTCATGCATATATGCTCGAGGACCAAACTTTCACCGAGCGACAGCAGGTCACACAGCAGCCCGGCACGTGTATCAACTGTCATGCTTCAGCTTACGTTGCTTACAAGCAACTCGGCGGCGGCGACATCGTCAAGGGCTTCGAAGCATTGAACAAGACGCCGTACTTCGAAGCTCGTAAGCTGGTGACTCATCCGGTTGCGTGTATCGATTGTCACGACTCGCAAACGATGCAACTGCGCGTGACGCGTCCGGCATTCATGGAAGGCATCCGCGCGTTGAAGGCTTCGCAGGGAATTCAGAACTACGACGTGAACAAACAGGCGACGCGGCAGGAGATGCGTGCTTACGTTTGCGGGCAATGTCACGACGAATATCACTTCAGTGGTCCCGAGAAGCGGCTGGTCTATCCGTGGGCCAAGGGACTTCTCGTCGAGAACATCCTCGCGTTTTATGACGAGCAAAAGTTTAAAGACTGGGAGCATGCAACAACAGGCGCTCCGGTGCTCAAGGCGCAGCATCCGGAGTTTGAGATGTGGAGCCAGGGAATTCATGCGCGTTCGGGTGTTGTGTGTGCCGATTGCCACATGCCTTACAAACGCGAAGGTGCGTTGAAGATCAGCGATCATCACGTGCGTTCGCCGTTACTGAACATCAATCGCGCGTGCCAGACGTGTCATCGCTGGTCTGAAGATGAGTTGCGAGCGAGAGTTGAAACGATTCAAACGCGCACATTCAACCTTCGCAACATCGCCATGGATGCGCTCGTCGATCTGATCAACGACATCAAGGCAGCCAGGGATGCCGGCCGCACTGACGGCGCTGTGACGACGGCGCAGGATTTTCAACGACGCGCACAGTTCTACGTCGACTTCATTGAGTCAGAGAACTCGAATGGGTTTCATGCGTCGCAGGAAGCGGCGCGCATTCTTGGTGAATCGATCAACTTCTCACGCAAAGGTCAGGTCGCGCTTCGCGGAGGCGGCTGATGCCGATCTGGAAGCGCACACTACTGATCGTGGGTGTTGTCGTCGCCGTTCTCGTAACGGCGTGGCTTGTGCTTGCGCAGAATTGTCCGAGTGCCGGGATCGCGCTGACGAGCACGCAGCGAGACAATCACCGGTTGAAAAATCGAACTGCGATTCCTGAAGCCTCGGACTTCGATTCGAGAGTTACGCTCGATGAGCTGCTTCGACCGGGTGACGATCGTAATCGCTGGTCCACCGATCGTGCGGCCAGAGTGCAGGGAGAAGTCATTGACGTCGAGCATGCAGGGACGGAAGCGGCAAACTGCTTTGGTCCAACTCGTCGGGATATTCACATTCTGATTGCGAAGCGGAAAGGTGCGGGGAAGATTGAGCACGTGGTGCTCGAGGTCACGCCGAAGCTACGCGACTGGGCTGCGCAGCAGGGAATGGACTGGTCTGAAAAGACGTTGCAGGCGCAGTTGATTGGGCACTGGGTGGAGTTTGAAGGTTGGCTTTACTTTGATGTGGGCCATGCCGAGGACACGGAAAACATCGCGCCTGGAAATCCGGAGAACTGGCGCGCGACTGCGTGGGAGATTCATCCGATCACAAAGATCACGATCATCAGGTGACAGGATTTACATGATTTTCAGGATTGACATGTAAATCATGCCAATCCTGAAATCCTGTCAACGTGATCTACGGCAGCACGCCTTCCGGAACTAGCCACGGATGAATGTCCATCGCGAGCCGGCCCGCCTGCACCGCCGGATCCGTCGCCGTCAGCGCCTTCGCCTCCTCCAGCGACGAAACACGGAACACGAAGATGCCGCGCAAACGTCCGTTATCACCAAACGGCCCGGCAGCGACGAGCTTCTTCATCTCGGCAAGCTTGTTGATGTTCGCCATGTGCCCCTTCTGAATCTCTTCGGTCGCGGGCGTTTTCTCAGGCGTCCATTTGTCTCCGCGCGTGAGGAAGGCAAGATAGGTCTTCGTCAGTTTCAAAGGCTTCACCGGCTTGCCGAAAATGTCTTCCGACCACCACGGATGTATCTCCGCAACCTGAAATCCTGACGCCACCGACGGCTCCGCGTCCATCCACTCTTTCGCTTCCGCCGCAGACTTTGCACGCAACACCAGCACGCCAGTTACTTCACCGCCATCGGTAATTGGACCAGCAAGAACCGCCTTGCCCGACTCGAGCAGTGAAGTCAAATATTCGATGTGCTGCTGGAGCAGCCGTTTCGTCTCCGTGTTCTCCTCCTGCACCCATTTCGGCCCGTGCTTCAGCAACGCCATGTGAAACTCGACCATCTTGGGCGCCGCTTCTTTTTTCGGCTCCGCCTGTTGCTGCGACGAACCCATAGGCGCGACTACCAGAAGCAACACGCCGATTGCCAATGCGTAAAAAGTTTTCATCTATGCACTCCTAATTATTCGTATCTTAGCGCCACCAGCGGATCGACTTTCGTCGCGCGTCGCGCGGGTATGAGACATGCTATCAGCGCCACAGTTAACAACAGCAACGGCACTGCCGCAAACGTTGCGAGGTCAGTTGGCGTTACCTGGAACAGCAAGTGCGACATCAGACGAGTGATAGCATAAGCACCCGCCAAACCGATAGCGGTCCCAATCAAAACCAGCGTCATCGCGGTGCGCAGCACGAGCACCAACACGTCGGATCTTTGCGCGCCGAGTGCCATCCTGATGCCGATCTCCTGAGTGCTTTGGGCCACGACGTACGTCGTGACACCGTAAATGCCGATTGCTGCCAGCAACAACGCAGTCACTCCAAACGCTCCGAAGATCACAAGACTAAACCGGCGCTGGTCCAGTGACGACGAAAACACCTGGTCCAACGTGCGGAAGTTTGTGGGCAGTTGTGAGTCGAGCGATTTCACTGCTTCACGCATCACCGGAACTAACGCGGAGGGCTCGCCCTGCGCGCGAGCGACTACGGTCCAGGTCGTCGACGGCAGGCGCTGTAGTGAGTTGGCGTAGATCGTCGGATTGGTCCTTGTGTCGATACCGTTATCGTGCACGTCACCGACGACGCCGACAACGTGCAACAACCGCAGATCGCTGTCCATGTTTCCAAACTGAATCGTTTGACCGATCGGGTCCTCGTTGGGCCAATACTTCTGCGCGAGTGACTGGCTTATCACTGCCGCATTCGGAGCGTTGATTTCATCAGTCGCGTCAAACGTGCGGCCGCGCAGCAACGGAATTCCCATCGCAGCGAAGTAGCCGCCGCTTGCCCGGCGATAATCGGCATTGCCCTGTTTCGCCGGATTGTTGTTGATGAGAAAAGTTCCGTTCGGGCCGCCGCCGGTCAACGGCAGGCGATTAATAGTTCCAACGGCAAGTATTCCCGGTGTTGTGCTCAGGCGTTCGAGCAGTTGTTTTTGGAAGAGTCGCTGTCGTTCCTCTTCGGCGCCGAACGTGATGCTGGCGTCGGGCGTTTCACCACGTTTGAACTTCTCGATCGATTCCATCAACTTCTTGTAGCGTGCTTCGTTGCGAGGCGGCGCCGGCAACGACAACTCCATCGCGACGGCGCTCTCCGTTTGAAAGCCGGGATCGATCTGCATCAGCCGGTAGAAACTCTTCCCGAGCAGTCCCGCGCCGACGAGCAGTATCAACGTCAACGCCATTTGTGCGACAACCAGCAGACTTCGTAAGTGCTGGCCTGCGTAACCGCGCGCGCCTGTTCCAGCTTCCCTGAGAATCGTTTCCAGATCTCTCGTCGAATAACGAAAAAGCGGCAGGATTCCAAGCACCACGGCGATGAACACTGAAAGTCCCAGCGTGAAAGCGATCGCTCTGCCGTTTACTCCGATCTCGCCGATGCGCGGCAGTCCTCGTTCGTTCAAACTGAGCAGCAGTTGAACTCCCCAGAACGACAGCACGACGCCGAGTGCGCCCGCGATCGAAACCAGCAGAAGGTTTTCTGTGATGAACTGTCGCGCCAGTCGCAAACGGCTTGCTCCGAGTGCTGAGCGCACAGCGAGTTCTCGTTGTCGTGTTGTGACCTGGGCCAGCAACAAGTTCGCGACGTTTGCGCACGCCACGATCAACAGGAATCCGACGGCAACAAAGATCATCAACAGCGCGCTGCGAACGTTGCCGACCATATATTCCTGTTGCGGGATTACGGCGAAGTCGACGGCGTCCATGTCTTTGCCGTGTTCCTGCTTGAGTTGTCTTGCGATCTGGGTCAGTTCGGCGTTTGCCTGATCGAGAGGTAAGTTTGAACGCACGCGCGCGATGACGCTCCAGTTGTGAGCGGTGCGTGAAATGTCGGCCGGAAACAACTCGCGTGGTATCCAGATCTCCGCGTCACGTGGAAAAGAAAAACTCGCGGGCATCACTCCGACGACCGTGACGCTCTGGTCCAGCAAACGTAAAGACGTCTGGCCCAAGTCGGATCGTCCGCCGAGTAACCGTTGCCAGAAACCATAACTGACGACGGCGACCGGCGCGCCGCCCGGCTTGCCTTCTTCAGCCGTAAACGTGCGACCAACCGCAGGCTTGACGCCGAGCACGTTGAAGAAATCGTTGGACACAGTCGCGGTCATTGCGCGAACGGGCTCGTTAGCGCCGTTGACGATCGTCAGCATTCCGCTGTATTGAGCCATCGCTTCGAGCGTGTGACTCCGCGCGCGGATGTCGAGAAAGTTTGGTTCGGTGAAAGGGATCTGATTGCCACGCTCGTTCACCTCGCGCAGCTGCACGATCTGTTCTGCGTTTGGGTATGGCAGCGGCCGGAGTAATACTCCATCGACAACACTAAAGATCGCAGTCGATGCGCCGATGCCGAGTGCGAGCGTGATGATTGCAATTGCGGTAAAGGCCGGACGCTTAGCGAGGTTTCGAATGCCGTAACGAATGTCTTTGATCAGTGTTTCCATGGTTGATTCACCGTCGATGGTTTACGTGATGTCGAACATGTAAATCTTGTCGAATCCTCTTCATCCTGTAAGCTACTCGTTATCCAGAAGGCGTGTTGTGTTTTCCGTAACGCTTGGCGGTTCCGCCAGCTCGTTTGTTCTCACTTGCTGGCGGCGCATGTCAGGAATGGGAATGTTATTTCCCGCAGGTAATGCACTGCGAACCGGGTTCGATCCTAAGGTCGTGGTCTGAGCAGCAGTCGCCGGAAAACTCAGAGGTGCGTTCTTGTCGCTGAAGAGACGCGCATAAAGCATCCATGCGAGCGACGCGAAAAACAGTGCGAACGGAAAAATCAGTGGTTCGCCCTTGTCCTCGACGATGCTGATGAGTAGGAAGAGAGGAAAGAGGGCGACGCTGAAGAACATCAACTTGGCCGCGCGGCGCATATTTTTGCGACGCGGCGAATCTGGTTTAGGCTTGTCTTCAACTTTCGCGGGCACGCCACCGCGTGCGAGCCACTCCGCCAACCCGCTCAATGCGAGCCCGCAGCGCGAGCAGAATCTCATCTCGTCAGAGATCTGTTGCTGACCACAGTTAGGACAATACATAGAACCTCAAGTTGGGAGGTGATTTTAACTGAATGGAGGTGAGTACGTTAAGAATCTTTGTGAAGTTCGCGGTGTCTGTGGGACTGGGGAACGACCAGGCACACTTCGGCCTCGAAAATGCTGATAGGTCCTATATGTCCTATAGGGACCTATATGTCCTATAAAATCCGGTGGCGCGCGACCGTTGACTCTATGCGGCTAATTCACCGGCACGGAGCGTGCTCGCACCCACAACTTATCTCAATAACGCCAGTGTCAGCAGCATTCTCACAATACACGCTGCAGTATTTACTATCTCTCTCAGCTGTGCACTCGCACACACCATGCGCACATTTCTCGTTCTCAGCCATTTGACCCCCCTGCTTTCTCGATCAGATTGAATGTCTGGATGGTAGGCGTTCAGAACCAGATGGTCAAACGGGAAAAGTCATGTCAATCCTGATAATCATGTTAATCCTGTGAAGCATGCCTTTCGAGTTGGGCGTTTTGACAGGATTACATGATTATCAGGATTGACATGACTTTTCCTGCAAAGCCTCTCCAACCCCGCAACTCACTCCTTCGGCCACTGGTAGCTCTTTGACCAGTTAAGGAATTCGTTAACGCGAGTTCCGTTTGCCTGTATCCAGTCTGCGACGCCGCTCATGTTGCTTGACTGGCTTACGTAATAAGCGAAGGGCTCAACGTAGTCTCGCTTCTTCAGTTCATTGAAGTACGGAATGTAGTAACGGAAGGTGA
>DASTQB010000283.1:0-19077 GCA_035761985.1 Pyrinomonadaceae bacterium | reverse complement strand
TGGTGGAATTTCTCCGCCGTTCGTGGATGCAACCGGCGCACTCTCGGCGTGCCCGTCTTCCTCGCCGACGACTTTCAACTTTCCACCACCGCGAAGTTCGTTTGTCGAACGCTTCTTCGCGCCGGCGATCGTGTACTGGTCTTCGTAAAGCAGCTCTTTGATCCGCAACGCCATTTCAACATCGCGTTTGCGATAAACGCGCTGCCCAGCGCGGTTCTTTTGCGGCGCGAGCATCGGAAACTCCGATTCCCAGTAACGCAGTACGTGCGCCTGCACGCCCGCGAGCTCACAAACCTCCCCGATCTTGAAAAAGAGTTTTTCGGGAATGGCTACAGCGGGACGACTCATTCAGCTCAAACCTCAACCGGAATTGTGTTGCTGTTTTTCTCTTGCCGGGCGTTTGGGAAAGTCATTTGGCGAGTTCGCCAATCCGTGCGACGCTCGACATGTTACTCGCGCGAATTTAGCGTGTCAATACTTACACTTAGCGCCTCTCACTTAAAACTTTTTCTTAAAAGTATCGCGTGAACATTGGCCGCCGATAACGCGGATTCCATGTAACCTGCTATAATCCGCAGTTCCCCACACAACGGCGGAAGGATACGATCCAAACAGTGACAACTTCCTCAACGGTTTTTCGACTCGCCTCGCGGTTCGATGACGTTGGCTTTTCCGACATCGTAAAACTGCGCAATCGCGTGATGGAGTTGCGCAACCAGGGCGCCACCGTTTACCAGTTCGAAGGCGGCGAGCCATTCATGCCTACGCCGGAACCGATCAAGGAAGCGATGAAGCGCGCGCTCGACGAGAACCAAACCCGGTACGCGCCGTCATCCGGCATTCCCGAACTCCTCGATGCAATCACAGAAAAACTGCGCATGCGAAATCGCATTCCCGCACAGACACGAGACGTCATCGTCGTAAACGGCGGCATGCAGGGTTTGTTCGGCGCGTTTCAGTCGGTCGTAAATCCCGGCGATGAAGTGCTGCTCTTCTCGCCTTACTGGACACCAATTAAAGATCTGGTCGCGCACTGTCAGGGCAAAAGCGTTCTGGTGCCAACTGACGAAGCACGTGAATACGGTTTCGAAAAAACTCTCGCGCGCTACGCGACTGAACGCACGCGCGCGATCTACTACAACACGCCACAGAACCCGAGCGGCGTGGTCTTCACCCCTGAAGAAGCGAAAGTGGTTGCTGAATTCGTACAGGAGCGTGATCTCGTCGTCGTCGCCGACGAAGCGTATGAAGATCTCGTTTACGACGGCGAACACTGCTCCATCGCATCGCTCGACGGAATGTTTGAACGCACCATCAGCACGTTCACATTTTCAAAGTCGTACTCCATGACCGGCTGGCGACTCGGTTACGCCGTCGCACCCGAGCCGTGGATGACTGGTCTAAGAAAAGCAACTCTGTACTCGTCAAACGGTGTGTCAACGCCGACGCAGTGGGCCGGAGTTGCAGCACTCAAGATCGACGTCACCACTCTCGAGCAGATGAAAGAGCAATATCGAACGCGTCGCGATCTACTGTTGTCAGGACTAAACGAGATCGGACTTCCCTGCGCACCACCGGCGGGCGCGTTCTACGCACTGCCCGACGTGAGTCGCATCAGCAAAGACAGTCGTGAAGCTGCCGACATCCTGTTGAACCGCGCGCAGGTCGCAACCGTTCCGGGAATTGTTTTTGGCGCACAGGGCGAGAGTCGCCTGCGCTTCTCTTTCTCACTTCCAATCGAAACCATTGAAGCAGGGCTTGATTCGCTTCGTCGTAATCTTTAAGGGATGCGAGAGGATCACGAACAACCCGCCTCGCCGCGGAAAAGCGAATTCGATTTTATAAACACTCTTCGACGACGCGTCGCGTCTACGTCTCAATCCATCATTGCGGGAATCGGCGACGACGCTGCAGTGTTTCGCAGCAGTGGTGGTAAAGACACTGTCATCACGGCCGACCTGCTCGTTGAAGACGTCGACTTCCGCCGCACGACAACACCGCCTTACCTCCTGGGCCATAAAGCACTCGCAGTTTCACTTTCAGATATCGCCGCGATGGGCGGAAGGCCGCTCTGGTCCATGGTCTCGATCGGCGTTCCCGACGACATCTGGCAAACAGACTTCGTCGAGCGGCTGTACGACGGATGGCTGGATCTCGCGAACCGTTATGGCGTGCAGCTGATCGGCGGCGACACTTCGCGCACGCCGGAAAACATCGTCATCGACTCGATCGTCGCGGGTGAATGTACAAGCGGCAACTCAGTGATGCGATCAGGCGCGCGTGCCGGAGATCAGATCTTCGTCACAGGCACACTCGGCGCCGCGGCCGCTGGTCTACGTCTCATCGAGCGCGGTGCACATCTCGCCGAACAGAACCTGGCCGACGACGATTCGCAAAAGCTCGATCACATACTGCTGCGACAGCTTCGCCCCGAACCGCGCACCGGCTGGGGCATCGTGCTGGGCGAGGAACGCCTCGCGACGGCGATGATCGATTTAAGCGACGGCCTTTCATCCGATCTGAACCACCTGTGTAGCGCGAGTGGAGTTGGCGCCCGCATCGATTCGTCGTTGTTACCGATTGACGATCGTGTTATCGAGTTGTGTGGACGTCGAGCGCTGGATCCGCTTCAGCTCGCATTGCACGGCGGCGAAGACTTCGAGTTACTCTTCACAGTCAAATCGGACGAGGCCGCGCGCCTTCCGCGCAGAGTCGACGGCGTCGCGATAAAACGCATCGGCGAAATCACGGATTCGTCCGAAGGCGTAAAGATCTCAGAAGGCACGCGAATCTGGGACCTTAAGCCCGGCGGCTGGAAACACTTTTGAATTATTGGCGGTTCCTATCTTATCCTCACTAGCCTCATGCTTAGATTTCATAACACTCTGACCGGACGCCTCGAAGAATTTCACCCCCTGAAAGAGGGCGAGGTCCGCTTTTACTATTGCGGCCCAACCGTCTGGAACTACGGTCATATCGGCAACTTTCGCAGCGCCATCGCCGCCGACTTAGTCCGCCGCTACCTGAAGTTCAAAGGCTTCAAACTCATACACGTGATGAACATCACAGACGTTGAAGACCGGATCATCGCTGAGTCGCAAAAAGCCGGCTTGAGCATCGACGACTACACCGCAATGTACATCGACGCGCTCTGGGAAGACGCGGACGCGCTCGGCCTCGAACGGCCCGACATCATTCCACGCGCCACGCAGCACATTCCCGAAATGGTGACACTGATTGAGCGCCTCCTGGAGAAGGGCCACGCCTATCGTTCAGACGATTCGATCTATTACCGTATCGCGTCGTTCCCCGAGTACGGGAAGCTTTCGAAGATCAATTTCGCGGGCAACATTGCAGGCGCGAGTGAACGAGTAGACACGGACAAGTACGACAAGGAAGACGCGCGCGATTTCGCGCTGTGGAAAGAACCCGCTACTGAGACCGAGCCCGCGTGGGACACGTCGATCGGGCGCGGCCGCCCTGGCTGGCATATCGAGTGCTCGGCGATGTCGATGAAATACCTCGGCGAGACGTTTGATATTCACGCAGGTGGCATCGATCTCGTCTTTCCACATCACGAAAACGAGATCGCCCAGAGTGAAGGTGCGACAGGTAAACCGTTTGTCCGCTACTGGATTCACTTCGAACATCTGAAAGTCGACGGCGAAACGATGTCGAAGTCGAAGGGCAACTACTACACGTTTCGCGATATTACCGCGAAGGGTTATTCACCGGCTGCCGTTCGTTACTTCCTGTTGAGCGTGCCTTACAACAAGCAGCTCAACTTCACTTTCGACGCACTTGCCGGTGCGGAACGAACTGTCGAGAGCCTGCGCGACTTTCGCGCTCGTTTGAGTGAAGCGAAGACCGAACCCGGAAAGAACGAGAAGCTTTCGGAGACGGCTGCACGAGCGTTGAAGGAGTTTGAAGAGGCAATGGACGATGATCTCAACACCTCGATCGCGCTCGCGGTAGTCCACAATCTTTCACGCGAAGTGAACACTGCACTTGCGCGTAAACAGGTGCGGGCCGAGGACCAGCGCGAGTTGCTGGCCGCGATCGATCGAATCGATACGGTGTTGAATATCTTCGGCGAGCAACAACGGGAAATGCTCGATAGTGAGATCCAGTCGTTAATCGACGAGCGACAGGAGGCTCGCCATCGACGCGACTTCAGCCGTGCAGATCAGATTCGAGACGAACTCGCGAACCGCGGAATTGTCCTGGAAGATACGAAGGATGGGGTGCGCTGGAAACGCAGGTGAACGCGGATTGATCCGCGGCCAAAAATAAAGAGGGGCGACACCAGCCGCACCGCAGTGTCGCCCCTAAACGCTAATAGGCACTCTCAGTATTCGCGTTTCGTTCTTTAATTACGCTTGAATTTTCTTCGGGCGTAACCGCCGAGTCCAATCAACGCGCTTCCTAACAGCAGGATGGATGATGGCTCAGGGATCTCACCTCCCGGTCGACCCACATCACTGCCACCACTACCACCCGCGGTTGGTACGTTCTGGAACCTGACAAAGATCGCATTACAAATTTGTTCCTCTGTCAGCCCCGCGAATGCAGCTCCAGAAACCGTGAATGATGCGCTCTCACCGGGCAGCAGTCCGTCGTTTACAGAACCGCCGGAGAAGTTCCCCGAATTACCGGTAATGAATCCGAAGTCAAGCACCGCACTATTAAAGCCGTGCGGTACGTTACCCAGATCCGCATCTGAAAAAGTGAAATTCGACGACAGGCTGGGCGCCTGCATTCCTGTGAAACCATTCAATCCCGAAGCACTCGCATTTCCCAGTGGCGGTAGGTCAAAGCCAATGCCCGTAATCGTGGAAGTCGATCCAGGCTGAGTAATAGCTGAGGTGTTCGTGATCGTAAAGGTGAAAGTATTAGTTTGGGAGTTGAATTCACAGACAACCGTCGCGGTCGAAAATTGGCCTGAGTCAACGCCTACAACTGTGATTGTGTCGGCCTTCACCGTAGTGGTTCCGGCGAGGACCAACAGCGCGGCAAGAGAAAAAATCAACTTGCGAAATCGGGACATGGAAATCCTCCTTGGATCGTGCTTGAAAAGTAACACCCGCCCTCAACAGGAGTGCACTAAGTCCTGTTGCAAGAAGAATTGCAAGAAATGCGGGGCATTGCAGTTCTCGCCAGTCGCGTGTGTGTGCCGCAGATAATACATAGGTGGGGCGGTCAGGTCAATCGGGAAATGGCGGGTTTCACAAAAAGTTCACACTCTGGGAGGGGCGGGAAATGGGCCGTTTGGGCCAAAAATCAGGCGGGATCGGTCGTGTGGACGTGATCAGGAGCAATCACGGAGCGGAGTTTCTCAATCTGTTCCCCCGTGAGATTGCCGAATCGTAAACCAAATCCAAGCGGCGGGCTCTGATGTGCCACTTCCCCTGCCAGTTCGAGCCATTCGCCCCCGGGCAGTTGCAATTTGAGATTCAGGACCTCGCCAACCTGAGTGCCACCGAGAGTATCGACATAGCAACCGCCTTCCGACAGATCGGTGACCCGGGCCGGATGGTTGCCGCTCTCGCCGTCCCATACAGCTTCAAGACAGACTAGCGATCTCTCCTCTCTTCTGCGCTCGCTCATACTTGCTCTCGGGGTCGTGAAGATCTGAGGTGAAGCATCGCCACCGGAGAACCTCAGAAGCTCGAACGTTTACTCGGCACTGGTCGTCGGTTTTACAACGAGGACGCGCCGACGTGCCGCACCAATTCTAACGCGCACTTCAAAAAAACGGAATGAGGAATCTGTTATGATGGCCGCAATGTCCACGACTTCCCGTCACCCAACAATCAACGTCGCATCAATTGCCGAAATCAGGAGTCACTTCCCCGCTCTCGAACGCGTACACAACGGCTATCCGGCTGCGTACTTCGATGGACCCGGCGGCACGCAGGTCCCGCGTTACGTGGTCGAAAAGATGGCCGACTATCTTTATCACCACAACGCCAACACCCACTGGAACTATCCAACGAGCGCAGAGACCGACGCCGCACTCGAGCATGCACGCGAAGTTTGCGCGCAGTTTCTGAACGCCTCGCCTTCCGAGATCGCTTTCGGGCACAACATGACGACGCTTACGCTTCATCTCTCGCGTGCACTCGGATTGAACTACTCGACCGGGGATGAGATCGTCGTGACAGAACTGGACCATCACGCGAACATCGATCCCTGGCGGCGTCTGGCGGTCGAACGAGGTGTGACGATCCGGACAGTCAAAGTGCACACGGAAAGCGGTCAACTCAACTGGGACGATCTCGAGCGTTTTGTTGGTCCAAAAACAAAGATTCTTGCAATCGGAGCAGCTTCAAACGCGCTTGGAACGATCAACGATTTGCCCAGAGCTGTCGAGTTGGCCCACAGCGCCGGGGCGCTCGTGTTTGTCGACGCAGTGCATTACGCGCCACACGCGTTGATCGACGTGCAGAAACTCGATTGCGACTTTCTCAGCATGTCGGCTTACAAGTTTTATGGACCACATGCCGGCGTGCTCTATGCAAAGCAGGCGCTGTACGAGCAGATCGATTTTGCCAGGCTTGTGCCTGCGCCTGATTACGCACCGGAAAACGCAGAAACGGGTACGCAAAATCACGAAGGAATGGTGGGCACGGCAGCGGCGGTTGAGTTTCTTGCGTTGCTTGGCGGTGAATCAGACCTGCGCGAGAGTTTGGGCGCGGCGTTTCGTGAGATTCACTTGCGAAACATGCAACTGTTCGATCGACTCTGGCGGGCATTGAGGGAGATGCCGAAGGTCACGCTGTATGGTCCACCGCCGGATTTAGCGCGTACTCCAACGCTCGCTTTTACTATTGCCGGTCTGGCTTCCAGCGAGGCGGCGCGACGCCTGTCTGAAAAAGGACTGTTCCTGTCACACGGAGATTTCTACGCGGCAACTCTGGTCGAGCGCCTGCGTCTCGGCGATGAAGGCTTGATTCGCGCGGGATGCGCCTGCTACACGACCGCGGAAGAAATCGATCGCCTGATCGACGCGGTGAGTGAGATCTCCTGATCCGCGTTATCCGCGTTCATCTGTGGCCGCATTAATGAAGTCGGCAAGGAGCCCGTAAGCCGTGCTCTGCAAGTTCGGCCGGTGCGACATGATTGTTAATCCGGGAATCATGTCCAGTTCGAAGTGAATCGCCAGCGACGTACCACGCACGCCGCCGAGTGGATCTGCTGCGGCAACTTGTTCCGGTCTCACGGAAGCTGTGACTGACCCGTCGCTGTTCACTGTCGCTCTGGAGATCAACTTATAAGGCCGTCCTTCAGCGCGAGCTGCTTGCAGCGTCGCTGGATCGAGTCCGCGTATTCCCTCGCGACGCACGTTTGCAGGCATTAGCGGCGTGCTCAGGATGACTCGCGAAATCGCGCAAACTTTCATGATCGAGTCCCAGCCGTCAACGTCGTGACTCGGATCGGTTTCAGCAACGCCGAGGTCCTGTGCGGTCTTCACACCTTCGTCGAAAGTCCTGCCTGCTTCCATGGTTTCGAGAATGATGTTGGTGGTGGAATTGAACGCGCCGGTGAATCCGCGCACCTTCGCAGCAGGCAGCGTTTCGCGGAAGAGCGAGAACACAGGTGCGCTGTCGAGCACGGTTGCTTCGAACATAAAACGTTTGCCTTGGGCGATGGCTAGATCGTTGAGTTCGTCGTAGGCGTAGACGATGGGTGCTTTGTTTGCAGTGATCGTATGCGCGCCTGCTTGCAGCGACTTCCTCATATACTCGATCGCAGGCTGGCCCGTTTCGGGGTTGAGTGAAGTCGTTTCAAAAACAACGTCCGGCTTTGTTGTCGCCAGCCACTCGTCGATGCCTGGCAACTCCGTGTCGCCAGCGCGCCAGCCCGTTCGCCGCGTCGCAACGCCCACGATTTCAGTTTCGATCCCGTAGCGTTCACGCATCTCAGCGGACTTCGTCTCCAGCAGTCGCGCCAGCGCCCGCCCAACATTCCCGAAGCCTATAAAACCAACTCTGTATCGTTTCATGCTGACATGTTAATCTTAGCCATCCTGAAATCCTGTCGATGAAACAATATCACGATCTCCTGAAATCGATTCTTCAGAACGGCAGTGAGCACCGCGATCGCACCGGTGTCGGCACTATCTCACACTTCGGCTTTCAGACACGTTTCGATCTTCGCCAGGGCTTTCCCATCGTGACGACGAAGCGCGTCCCGTTTCGCTGGGTCGCGGAGGAGTTGTTCTGGTTTTTATCGGGCGACACTAGTGAGACGAATCTTCGCGCGAGAGGCGTGGACATCTGGGCAGAGTGGGCCGACGAAGCACACACTGAGAAGTTTGGACGAGAGGCAGGAGATCTTGGACCAGTCTATGGGTATTTGTGGCGATCTTTCGGCGGCGATTACCCTGTGAAAGACGGTTTCGACCAGATCGCAAAACTGCTGGACACGATCCGCACCAATCCTGATTCTCGGCGACTGATCGTCACGGGTTGGGATCCACGTCAGGCAGACAACGTCGATCTCCCGCCGTGTCACACGTTATTTCAGTTCAAGGTCGAGAACGGTCGAACGCTTCACTGCCAACTGTATCAACGGTCCGCTGACGCTTTTCTCGGCGTGCCATTCAACATCAGCTCATACGCACTGCTAACCCATTTGATCGCGCACGTCACCGGGCTCGAAGTCGGCGAATTTGTCTACACCCTCGGCGACTACCACATCTACAACAACCACCTCGAGCAGGTGAATCAACTCCTCTCGCGCGAACCACTCCCGCTCCCCGAATTAAAAATCAACGATCCCGACCACACCCTCCGCGGCCTTGAAGGTCTATTGTCCATCACCTACGAACACCTCAACCTCATCGGCTACATATCCCACGGCAAGATCGCCGCCCCCGTCGCTGTTTAGGACACCGGCAGTTTGCCCTCTGAAGATCTACAACTGGCTTTTCACGGAAAGTCATGTCAATCCGGATAATCATGTTAATCCTGTGAAGCATGCCTTTCGAGTTGGCCGTTTTTACAGGATTTAATAGATTGGAACATGATTTACATGATGATCGTGGACACGCAAACCGACTTTCTTGCAAGGCGCTTTTACATCTTTAGTTGTTGCTTGCTCACTTTACCTTCACTCGCTGCGGTGATCTGAACCTGTATGGAATGGTTGACGATCAGATTGCAGTGATTGAAGGTGAGTTGTTGGCGGGCACTACGATTGTCGCCTGATCCGGACCAATCGACTGAGAGCCCCCGGATCGGAAACCAGAGGGCTCTCAGTCTTCATTACGCTTGGGTTAATAGCGTGTGTGCGGATCAACTACTCAGGCACATTATTGGCTGTAGACATCAACAGCATCGTCGCAGTGCCGGCACAATCGAGCATGTTGCGGTAGATCGGCAATCACTTGCAGATCTACCGAAGATATTTTGGTCTGCGATCGTGGTACCGCCGATAAACCGCATAACGTGAACGACGAGCCAACATCAATCAAGTGATAAATACCGGTATCAGACCCAATGGCGTAACCAAACTGCTCCTTCATGAGTCAAGTCCTCCCAAGGCAAAGTCAAAGCCGGGTGACTACAAACCCGAGAACTTGAAGGTAAAGGGGGGTTCAACGCTGCCTTATAACACAATAGAACAGCCATGTTTCATCCATGGCTACAACACAAGATCATCTTTACGCGATCGCAATGTTTGCTTGTTTTGGATCGGGTGTGACGTGTTCTACACCGCTCGATCTGGATAGTGTATTAACAGTCGTTGCCGCTTTTCCGGCAGAAGGCTTTGCACAAAAAGTCTTAGCCTGCGACGCAGGTGCTATCGCAGGCTAAGAAAACATCACCCGACTCAGTCGCCTGAAGATGACGTGATCACGCGGCCGTTTCCATTCGATTTGCCTGCATTGACGATGACTCCTGAATCCACGGTTTCACCGGGCCGCGAAATCACCTGGAAGTGCAATTGGTTGTCATTTACTTCAACCAGCATAAACGACATGTCGCGATCGTAAGCTTTTTCCGTCAACGGCGAGCCCTTCTTCACGTCGCCTTTTCTCAACTTACCACCCGAGCCTGAGATGAAGTAGTAAATACCCTTTTGCGGCTTGATTCGTTCGTAAAAGTGTTCGTGACCAGCAAACACTACGTCCACGCCATGTTTCAGAAAGATCGGTTCTACGATTTGGCGCAGTTTGTCGTCTGAGCCGTGTTTTCCACCCGACGAATAAGGAGGGTGATGAAAGAATGCGATCTTCCAGGAAGCGGTATCCGTGGCAAGCTTTTCATTCAGCCACTCGACCTGCCTCTTATCCATGTAATTGCTGTTCAGGGAATAGAAGCTTACGTTTCCCTTCTTGAACCGGTAATACTCCTGGCCTTCCATATTAAAGAACTCGTAGAACCGCTGATTCGATTCGTCGTGATTGCCAAGCGACGCGTAGAACTTTACCTTCTGGTCCAGAAGCGGTTTATACACGTTCTCAAATTTCGTTTTGTAATCGACCGCTTTCTCGCTGCCGTACATGTTGTCGCCCATCATCAGGACGAACTCAAAAGGAAAGACCTGTCGATAACGAAGCATTACCTGCGCGAGCTCATGTTGCTCATCGCTACCAGTTCCGGTGTCACCGATTACCAGAAATCTAACGCTACCCTCTTTATTCGGTAAGGTGATGTTGACTGGCGCCGGCGACGATGAACCATTTCGCGCTGAACGAGTTTGGCTGTAAACGTTGCTTGCGGCAAACAGTATGACCAGCATTAAAGAAGCAGCTCTGCGTTTCATAAATAACCTCCGCGCTTCTACGGCAAAGCATTAGTCATGTAATCGACTATCAGACCATTCTCACGATCCACCAGGAGCAGGTTTCGGCCTACGAAACGATACCGCACTTGTTTGGGTAGTTGCGGTAGTCGCAACAGAAGTGTAGGCGGCATTTCCAACAGCTCTCCGCTTTCGGGATATGGGTAATTAACGCGCAGCGGGACGCCTTTTGTGTCCGCCTCCTTTAGCACTGTGTCACGAAACTCCGCGCGTTCACGTCCCTTGAACTCTTTCTTTATCATCGAGCGAATCAGAGTCTGTGCTTCCGGTGTAAATACCTCGCCCTGTTTCGCTCCTGCGCGTGCCTGTCTTACACGTTCCTGAAACTGCTTTTTGTGTGTTTCGATTTCTTCAGGCTTTGCTTCTTTCGAGAGCTTTGGCATCTTCGCTTCCAGATCTTCACGAAGTTTGGCGTACTGCTTAACGCGCTTCTCGAACGCGACTGCAATCTGCTTATCGTTTTCGGATAACGGCGGAGCTGTTGGTACCTGGTACGCGAAAACTGCGCTGGTACTCGCAACAGCCAACGCCGAAGCGAACGCCATAATCCGGACAGCGAGAGATTTGCTCAAGGTGGTCTTCATGCCACCACGAAAAGGCAAGCTGGATACCTGCTAAGGACCTATTGAGCGGGATTTGTTGATACAAAACTACTTACCGCGTCCAAAGCGTTAAAGCAAGGGCCTGCCGCGGTGGATAGATGACACGTTCTAAGCCACGCCCGTACGACATCAATACGACCAGGCCGTCCTCAGAACGCCCGCGGCAGATCCTCGTTTTACCATCTTTAACAAGTTGATTTTAGCTTTGTTGATGAATGTTATGTACGTGTGAAACAGGCGTGGCACGACTTGCGCATAGTCCAGCGTGAAAAGCAGTTCGTACCGGGTTCGCAGTTAAAGACAGTTCGTGAGGTGGAAAATGCGCAAATCAGTTTTCCAGGGGTTTCTACTCGGGTGTCTCGGCGTGGCAATGGTCCACTCGGTGCTTGCGCAATCACCACGCTCAAAGAATTCCGAGGCGGCGGCGCGGGCCGTAATTTGGCGGAATCCCGGAGACATTTCGCAACGTGATTTACGCTTTGGTCCAGGTTCACCTGAGCTGGCTCCTGTTGGACCATTCTCATTTGTCGAAGAAGATAAGGGCGGAGAATCACCCAAAATCATTGTAAAGGACGCTCGCGGAACCGAATGGACCGTCAAACTTGGACCAGAAGCACAGGCCGAAACTGTATCTACGCGACTGGTGTGGGCAGTGGGATACTTTGCAGAAGAGGCCTACTACGTGGACCAGGTTCGAATCGCAGGTCTGCCACGACTCTCCCGCGGTCAGGATTATGTTAATGGCGAGTTTGTCAGAGGCGCACGCTTCGAGCCGAAACGGGAAGGTATGAAGCGCGGCTCAACCTGGAGCTGGCACAAGAACCCATTCGAAGACACGCGTGAGCTTAGCGGGTTGAAGGTGCTGATGATTCTGCTAAACAACTTCGACGCACGCTCCGAAAACAATCGCATAATCTACGTCAGCGCGCAGCGTGGAAGAGAAGCACGCTACTTTGTCACGGATCTCGGCGCCACACTTGGGCGGGCCGGAGGACTCGGCGGCACGCGAACAAAGAACGATCTCGCAGATTTCCTTTCTACAAAATTTGTGCGGGGCGTAGATGAGCGCGACGGTGTAGTTGAATTTGATTACGACACGAGACCGCGCGGGTTGGGCCACTTGTCTGTTCTTCACCCAGTCTACTATCGCCATGAAGTAAACAAGGAAAAAGCCATGCGCGGCATTCCTGTAAGCCATGCGCGCTGGATCGGATCGCTGCTCAACCAACTCTCAGATGAACAGCTCCGGGACGCTTTTCGAGTTGCTAATTATTCAGAGGGCGTTCGCGAGAGTTATGTCGCGGCACTACGTGAACGCATAAATCAGCTTACGCAACTGCCGAATAGAAGCGAGCGGCGGCAAAAGTCGGAAGGCGTCGGCACAAAGATCAACCGTTTCAATTCAAAAGTGTTTGATACGGCGGGTTCTACCGTCTCAAAGGCTTATACAAAGGTCCGCTCTACAATCAGAAGGGGGAACTAAACAATGGCAGAGAGTCGAAGTGGAAGTAGTGCAGGAGTGGTTGCAGTTGTGGCGATTTTCGTGATCCTCGTGTTAGTAGCGTTATTCATGTTCGGCGGCCGGCTGTTCAGCGGTGGAAGACAGAACACCGACATCAACATAACTACGCCGTCTAAGTAGTTGAGTCCGACTTGGTACCTGGAGTGGTTCATGAGCGCGACGTCACATAGGATAACCTGGCAGAGTTGGGCGCGAAAGTGGGGCGACTGGACCACCTGGCTCAACCGGCCACGCGTTGCCCAACGCAATGCAAACGGTTTGGCGTCTCCATCAGTGCCGGTCACAACTGAGATGAAAAGTCTCGAAAGTGACCGGCAAACCACCTCGCCAGCCGGCTACGGCGTGGATCGACTCGCTCCTCAGTAAAAGCTCATCACGGGGCGCGTTCCAGAACTTCTTGCTCATCATCCTGGAGCCAAATTTCTCTTGCCACGGCGAGGTCCGTGCCCCTACTATTCTTTCTGCGCTTCCTTTCGCCGGAAGCCCCTTGCCTCGGCAAAACTGATCCTTATCTAACTCTCACGTTATCCACTTCAAGAGTCCATTTTCGATATTCACGACAGTAAACTCAGCGCCTGTAGCAACAATTCTCAACCTCATCGAAAGGACCAACCATGAAACTTGCAGCAGGATTCCTACTCCTCCTTTCAATGTTCGGCGGTAACACTCAAGCACAGTCGATCGAATACGGTGAACCCGCAGAGTTGCAGGGAATCACAAAGATCTTTGTAGATACCGGAACGGATTTAAGCGGACGCGACAACATCGTGAAAGTCATCAAAAACGAGCTGCCGGGTGTAGTTGTCGTTTCGCGAGTGGAGGAGGCGGAAATCGTTCTGATCTACTCATCCAACTCTTACTCCATTCTCAGCGGGATCTCAAACTCTCGAAACTCTTCCACCAATGGCACTGTGTCTGTTTGGGGAAATACGGCCACGTACTCAGGTCAAACAAACTCAACTTCCACCAGCACTCCGATATATAGAAAAGTTACGGATGGTGAGGGGTTAGTAGTGAAGTTCACAGATAGTGGACGGCCGCGTCTGTTGATGAACTTTAAAGATTCGAAGAAAACAGTTCTCGAGCGCCGGCCGAGCACTAACTTCGCGCGAAAGTTCGTAAAGGTTTACAAGGAAGTAAATGTCTCGGGCGTGCCTCAGAGTCAACCTACTGCCGTTTCGTTGTATCAATCAATGCCCAGTGTGAAAGCGTCAGCAGTTGATCTCAATGGAACGTGGACGTATGCGGGAGGTCCTGTGAGTGTGGTCCATAACAACGGCATCATAAGCGCAACCTATCTCTCGCCGAATGGATGCAACGGCCAGAACGTCTCCACTCTCTTCGCGGGACAACTTCAAGGTACGCTGCTCGTCGGAACGATTAGTATCTGCACTCATGAAAAGCTGGTCTTGGAGTGTGCTTATCCGGCGATTTCGGAAGTTCCCTTCACCGCAGCGTACGATCACAACCGTATCTTGATTACAGCAAGTATTCCGACTCTGAGTATCGGCTACGACAGTAACAGGCGCTGTACAGTCACGTCCGGACAACAGCGTAGTGAATTCAGAGCTGTACTCACACGACCTTCATACGCAGGCTTGTAACCTTGCCGGCGTATCCCATCCCAAACAAGGAGAACTCAAAATGCCTCGCAAACTTTTGATCGCATGTCTCACGCTCACGCTCGTTGGAAGTTTTTACCTGTCCGCCATCGCAACTCCGTTCGCGCGTGCCGTCATCGTCAACACTGCTTTTACTGTTAAGGCGGGCGACGCCAGGTACTGGTCTTTTAAAGTTGGAACTGACGGAGCCAATGTCGTCGGCAGATTCCGCGCAGAGGGCGGCAGCCGTAACGATATCAGGTGCTTGATCATGGATCCGGATAGCTTTGAGAACTGGCGAAATGGTCATAGCGTGCGTACCTACTACAACTCTGACAGGATTACGGTGGCAAACATCGACGTCAGGTTAGCTGAAGGTGATTACGTGCTTGTATTCGATAACACGTACTCACTTCTCACAAACAAAGCGGTGACAGCCAATGTCGAGATGAGATGGTAGGTGTTCATTTCTACATCCAGGAAAGCCCCTTCTCGAAGTGCGAGGAGGGGCTTTTCTCTTTCGAAAAAAGACTGCGGTCACGTGGAAATGAAATCAAAGGATTTTGTAATAACTCTCTAAGGACTTCTGCGGTCGCGTCCGCTACTCTGCCGCGCTTGAGGTTTGCCCCGGAAAGCTGTCGGGATGAGCACTAACAACTTAACGTATCGACGCAAACGCAATGGAACTGCGTGGCACTTCTGCTCGAACTGCCGCCACTGGCCCACATCCGACTACGAGTCGCGCGAGCAAAAACCGGAGTCAAGTGAGTTATGCGAGCAGTGCAAAGGAAAACGCTTCAACGGACAATGCGAATCCGAAACACAGCAAGTCAAGCTTGAACTCTGAACCACTTCTGTCGCGGGGACAGCGTGTTGGTGGTCCATCAGTTTGCTTTCGGCAGAACGGTCGCGTCGTTCTTCAACGCGCCCGGCGCCGAGTTACGGTATGTCTGCGGAGAAAGCACGATCTGGTCGATCGAGAGTCCGTCTTCCCTCACCTGAATTCGGATTGTGTGTGTGCCTGTCTTCGCAAAACGTATCAATGGACCAAGCACACCAACGCCCCAGCCATTGTCCTGCCAGCCCCAACCTGACAATCCACAGCCCGAACAGTCTTCGAGGTTCATTTCTGTAGCACTCGTGCTGCCGATTCGGAACACAGCAGTGCCACTGCTATTCACACTGTCGGAAAACTGTATGAAGACAGAGTCGTTGCCCCAGAAGTCGCTCTGCGCGCGGCCGCGGATCCAGAGACGGTAATCGACTCCGGCTGACGCGTTGAACGTCATTTCAAAATAATTAGCTGGATTAGCGAGCGGCGTCGTAAGTTTCGCGGCTCCGGCATCAGGATTCCAAACCCGCTTGCCGCCAGCGGCCGTTGCATCGGCAACGATTGACCACGCACCAACTCGAACTGGCGCTTCCCCAGCCCATAGGACCACGTTTCCGGACGGAAGCGGCGTCGGTGTGGGCGTCGCAGTCGGAGTCGGAGTCGGCGTCGGCGTCGGCGTCGGCGTAGGTGTCGGTGTTGGAGTCGGGGTCGGAGTTGGCGTTGGCGTTGGACTCGTTCCGCCGCACGGATCAACACGTCCTACTGGTGCCCATCCAGTGCCGGTCCAGCGCCACCACTGCGAGTCGGTGCCGAACGCATACACGATGCGATTGCAGTAAAGGAGTTCGAACCCCTCTCCGCCTGTGCCCGCGCCGTTGCGCAGGATCGTTATGTTTGACAGCGTCCAGACGGCCCCTACGCTATCGACAATCCGAGTAGCGGGCGGAACACGCGTGTTATTCGGCGACTCTGTTCCCGGTGCCGGCGTCGGAGTTGCTGTCGGTGTTGGAGTTGGCGTTGGCGTCGGATTCGGCGACGTGCCGGAAGTTGTAAAACTCCAGAGCGGTCCGGAGGCCGTCTTGTTCGCCATCGTCTTGCCGACGATGCGCCAGAAATAAGTCGTGCCGGGTTGAAGCGTAACCGGGATCGTAAACTTTTCGACGTGACCATCGTCAACAGAACCACTATCGAGCAGTGGTTGCCCGCTCGTGGCGCCGCTCTGTGCCGTACTGGCATTCGCAACAAGCAGCGGCGGATTCGACGACGTTCCGAAGAAGATGTCGTATTTGTGCGCCCATCGGCCGCCTTCCCACTGCAACGTAATCGTTGTTGGTTGGCCGGTGGCAGCGTTCGCTGGAAACTGGTTGACCGGATCGTCAGGATTAAGCGGAACGAACGGCTGGTTCTCGGTTGTCGAGTTCCACTTGCGCTCAAACTGATCGACAAACCACTGGAAGAACCACTGTTTCGTCGTGAAATAGTTGTGCTCTTCCTGCGAATTGGACGATGGACCAGTCCAGTTTGACGAACCGAAGATCGTCATACCTCGACCGTAAAGCAACACTGACTTCTGATGGTTCAGCCCCAGATGCTTGCGCATCTTGATCTGCACACCGGCCATGTGCATCCGATCGATATTCCACGAATCCCACTGCCGCGCCGGGTTTCGATACTCGTCAGGCTCGTGAATCAGGCGCACGGGCACACCGCGTTGTACCGCAGCGATCGTCGTATCAGTGAACCTCGCATTGGTAATGCGGTACATGATGATGTCGATCTTCTGCGACTCCGAATTCATGTTGAGTGCAGTGCGGTTGTAGAAATCCTGGACGCCGTCCGCGCTTGGTGGAAAATTCAGCTCCGGATTGATCGTAAACGTCGGATATTTACGCTGTAGCGGCCCTGTGATGTTGGCGTAGTCTGAATAGTTGAGCGTGTCAGTCCAGAGATTGTCGTACTTCGTCTTGAAACTGTTGATCAGCGACTGATCGCTAGTGAAATAGATCGCCTCGTCGATGTAGTTGGAATTGGGCGTTGTTGGAACGAAGAAATTCGCTGAAAAATTCGCGCCCGTAAACTCAAGTGTGTTTTGTCCGACGAAGAGCATCATCTTCCAGTGCAGAATGCCGCCGCCGTGCTTGAAGCGCATCGGGATGCCTGCGGCTTTGAACTGGTTGAGGATCTGCTCGTTCCCTGCGTAGGTCGGATTCGCACGCGGATCGACGAGTATTCGCACCGGAACGCCGGCCTGGTGTCGCGCGATGATCTTGTTTGCGATTGATGTGTCCTGCATGAACCAGTAGGCGATGTCAATGCCTACGGTTTCGCGGTCGATCAACTGCCACAACGGCACGCGGCAATCTTCAAACGCGGTATCACACAGACGTTCGCCTGTCTGCGCTTGCGACGACGACGAAAGCGACGCCAAGACAATGAATGCTATTGCTACGTAGAGGAATTTCCTGCGCATAAAATTAGAACAGAGCCGAGAACGCGACCAACGAGTCGGGACGTTGCGAGAGAGAGCGCGCGTCGGGCAAGCAAATTCGAGTTAATCGACCTTTCAGCTAATGGATTGAAGCTGCATTAAGTAACGCGCAAGCCTTAATTCCAGGCAGCGATGTCGAGTGGTTCAGGTATATGCAAGACGTGGGCCGACGTGTTGAGGCCATCCCGGTTATGAAAAGGGGTTGTTGCAGGCCGGTGGGATACTGCGTAAGATTGCGCGCGTATTGTCCTTACATTTGTTTGCACATGACCTCACGCGCCTCACTCTTACGCGAGTTACTAAACCCAAACTTCATTGTGGAAGGGCGTGCGAAGCTGTGCTGCCACTGTTCTTTTTTACGGATCCAAACAGGAGCGAGATGCAGCGTAAATACAGGTACTTTCGAACGAGTTTGGGAACATTTGGCAAGATGCCGCTTTTGGAAATTCGGTTGCGAAACGGTGACGAATACATAGACGTCGACTGCTTAGTAGATTCCGGTGCCGTAGACTCTATGTTTCACACGGATTTCGCGGAGGAACTCGGAATCGATTTGAATGGAGTTAAGCAACACGAGTACTACGCCGTCGATGGAAACATCATGCGTGGTTGGGTTGCTCCCGTTCAATTGGAAATAAATGGAATTGCTCATCCCATCGAGATTGAGGTTGCTTTCGTGGAAGAAAATGCAATCCCGCTCCTGGGTCAATCAGGCTTCTTCGATAGTTTTGAGGTTCGTTTTCGAGGATTTAATGGAGTGTTTGAGATAATTCCGATGTTAGAAGTGGGGTCCGACAAATATCTTATGTGAGGACGGGACCTTCATAAACACAACATCGCGGAATCCATTTTCGAGCGCGGCTCGCCTGGCTTCTTTTAGACGTTGGCCGCTTCTACAATTTGCTCATCATCGCCGTTTCGCAGAATGGCAACCCACTGCTCTTCATGTTTCGCTAGCTCGTCCATGAAGGCTATTTCTTTGTCCGAGAGTTTTGCTTGCTTCTTGTCCATGTACCTTTGCTGCAATTGCATTTGCGACGACTACCTTCAGTCTCCTGGATGATAGACTTTTTGCACTAGCTTTTCCACCTTCGCACGCTCAGCGATCTTCGGTGCAAGAATAAACCCATTGCGTAACTGCGATTCAATTGCGTACTGTTCGCGCAGCTTTTGCTCTTTCCAGCGCGGAAATATTGCTTCTGTGCGCCTGTTTGGTTGTG
>DASTQB010000282.1:0-20621 GCA_035761985.1 Pyrinomonadaceae bacterium | reverse complement strand
AGGCCACCATCGAAGAATGATCCGATGAACAGCCTGCGCGACATCGTAGAGTTGTCTCCACATTTGCGCGTCATCGAAACACAGGCAATGTACGGATTGCAGGGTCAGGACGCGGCGCAACCCCTCGCGCCGCCACGCTGGGACTGGTTCAACGTGCGAAAAGTCCTCCTCGTACGGCTGCGATCCATCGGCGACACCGTTCTCGCCACACCTTCAATCTTTGCTTTGAAACGATTTCTCCCCGAAGCCCAGATCGACATCCTGGTTGAAGACTGGGTTGCGCCCGTCCTGGACCATCATCCACACGTTAACCGCGTGATCGTGCTCGAGCGTGGTGGTTTGCGTGCGCGGACACGCGCAGCGCGCCAGCTAAGATCCGCCGGTTACGACGTCGTCTACAATCTTCACGGTGGAACGACGGCGACGTTTCTGACGCGCGCCACAGGTGCAACACATCGCGTCGGATTCGAAAGCTACCAGTACGCGCAACTTCACAATCACCAGGCTCCGTCGCCATTAGGGTTGTGGCAACAGCAAAAGACGCATTCCGTCGAGCAACAACTTGCTTTACTCGGCTGGACCGGAGTGCCCGTGACGGATCGTCCGCGGACGCAGTTGGGCATCAACCCGGAAGTCGCGGATCTGGTGGATAAACGTCTCGCCACCGCCGGTCTTGAAGGAAAAAAGATTGCGCTGATTCATCCGGCGGCCGCGTTCGCCACAAAGCAATGGGCGACGGAAAACTTCGCACGCGTGATCGAATATCTCGCTGAAACAGGCTTTGCTCCGATCGCCATCGCCGCCCCGAACGAATCCGCATTAATCCAGGATTTGATATCCGCGTCATCTGTGGCTGTCACAACCTTCGAATTATCGCTGCCGGAAGTCACCGCCCTCGCCGCACGTTCAGCATTGTTCGTCGGCAACGACAGCGGCATCGCGCACATCGCAGCAGCAGTTGAAACACCGAGCGTAGTCATTTTCGGATCTTCAAACGTAGCGCACTGGCGTCCCTGGAACCGCTCGGCAGCGGAGGTCGTGTTTGAAGAGATGCCGTGCCAGCCTTGCCACGGATACTTTTGCGAAAAGTTTGCTCAACCGGAATGCATCCTGCGCGTGCCGGTGCCGCGGGTGATCGCCGCGATTGAAAGATGTCTCAGTTAACTAAAACTCGCGCTTCCGAAATCCTCCAGGGTCTTCGCGATCGTTACGTGGTTGTACTCGGCGACGTGATGCTCGATGAATTCGTTTGGGGCGACGTGACGCGCATTTCGCCCGAGGCGCCCGTGCCTGTTGTCGACGTGTTGCGCGAATCGGTGCATCTCGGCGGCGCGGCAAACGTGCTCGCAAATCTCGTTGCGCTTGGCGCGCGTGGTTCGGTCATTGGTGTTGTTGGTAGCGATCGTGCGGGCGAACGTTTGCGCACGGGCGTACGCGAACTCGGCAGTAACGATCAGTATCTGATCACTGACGAAACGCGTCCTTCGACGATGAAGACGCGCATCATCGCGCACAGCCAACTGGTGGTCCGCACCGATCGCGAGTTGCGCACGCGCGTGAGCGACAACATCGAAGAGAAGCTCGTTGCGTGTTTGAAAGAAGCGCTCAAGCAAGCCGATGCGTTTGTCGTTTCAGATTACGACAAGGGCGTCGTCACGCCGGCGATACTGCGCGAGATTCTGCCGCTTGCGTACGAGCGTGTGCCGGTTTTGATCGATCCGAAGTTGCGCAACTTCAACCTCTATCGTCCGGCAACGCTCGTGACGCCGAATCACCACGAAGCATTGCGCATGAGCGATACCGAAGACCATTCAGATGACGGTTCGCACACGGCTGCGAAAGTGATTCGCGAGAAACTCGGCTGTGACGCAGTGCTGGTGACGCGCGGCGATCGCGGGATGATGTTGCTCGAAGGTGAAAGTGAACCGGTTTACGTGAAGACGGCGGCGCGCGAAGTTTATGACGTCACTGGAGCCGGCGATACGGTTATCGCCGCACTTGCAGGAGCACTCGCGTCAGGTGCAACGATGCTCGAGGCCGCTGCGTTTGCCAACCACGCGGCGGGCATCGTCGTCGGAAAAGTTGGAACCGCGACGGCGAGTGCGGAAGAACTCTTAAATACGTTTAAGTAGGAGACCATAAAGGATTCGGAAGAGTTAAATAGAACAAGTCAGGAAGGTGGGCTTGCCCCCGCTCATCGAACAGCGGGGGCAAGCCACCCTTCCTGACCTGTTACTTCCTCTTAGACAGATGGTAGGCCAGACCCTCCGCAACTATCGCATCACTGACAAGCTCGGTGTGGGCGGGCAGGGCGCAGTCTACAAAGCTGTCGATACAAAACTCGGCCGCACGGTTGTCATCAAGGTAATCCCGCCCGAGTTGAGCGCGAAGGAAGCAAACCTCAAGCGCTTCGAACGTGAAGCGCGTCTCGCGTCGTCGTTGGACCACCCAAACATCTGCACCATCTTCGATCTCGACGAAGTTGACGGACTGCACTTCATCGCGATGCAGTTTGTTGAAGGTAAAAACGTGCGCCAGCTTGTCGCGGGCCGCCCACTTGAATTAAAGACCGCGCTGCTCATCGGTCTTCAGGTTGCGGAAGCACTCGCAGCCGCGCACAGTCGCGGCATCATTCATCGCGACATCAAGTCGGGCAACGTGATGGTTACGTCTTCCGGCCAGGTGAAAGTGCTCGACTTCGGACTCGCGAAACTGCTCGACGACGACGAAGCGGTAACGAGGGGAATTCATCGCACCGAACTGACCGAAGTCGGCGTGCCCTACGGCACTGCAACTTACGCAGCACCTGAACAAGCACGCGGCGATCGCGTAGACAAACGTGCTGACATCTTTTCTCTCGGCGTCTTGCTCTACGAAATGCTGACAGGCACGTGGCCGTTTCGTGGTAAGACGACGATCGACGTGCGTCACGCAGTGCTTCACGATGCGCCACGGCCGATTCACGAACTGCGTTCGAGTCCGATTCCGCCGCGTCTGAACCAGATCATCGACAAGGCACTCGCGAAAGAGCCACGCGATCGTTTCCAAAACATGGAAGACTTTCGAAATGAACTGCGCCAGGTGCTTCAGGAAGTCGACTCGAGTGTCGCGGGTTTTCAAAACATCACGCCTGAGCCGCCGCGTCATCTCGCCGGAGCCAATCCTGTTTCGCGCGCGGTCCGCTGGCTCAAATCGATCACGCGGACCGAATCGCCTACCTCTTCGCCTAATTTAATGACGGTGTCGAAGCAGGGAATTCATGAAACGCCCTTCACGACTGTCACCGATCAGGAGAAAAAGAGTCTTGCGATTCTGTGCTTCCGGAATCTGAGCAACGATCCCGCGTCAAGTTTTTATGAGTTCTCACTCGCCGACGCAGTGATTACCGAACTCGGCCGCGTGCGCTCGCTTGTCGTGCGGCCTTCGTCCGTAATCGCGAGATACCAGGGACAGCAAAGAGATCCACGCGAGATCGGCGAGGAATTGAATGTGGACGCCGTGTTGACGGCAGGGTTTATTCATGCGGGCGAACGCTTTCGCGTCACCGCGCAATTGATCGACGTCGCTTCGGGCGAGTTGTTGTGGACTGATAGCATCGACACCACGGCGTCAGACATCATTGGGATCCAGGACACGATTGCGCAACGGATCGTCGAAGGGCTGCGCGTCGAGCTGAGTCCCGCCGAGCAAGGCAAAATCGGAAAGGCTCCAACCCAAAACCCTGCTGCCTACGAACAATATCTCCGTGGCCGCGACCTGTTTGCGCGTTTCATATTTCGCACGTTGTCGCGTGAAGATTGCGACGACGCGATTGCGCACTTCGAACGCGCGATCCAGCTTGATCAAAACTTTGCGTTGGCCTACGACGGCCTCGGCGCCTGTTACGTAAACCGAGTATTCAAGGGCTTTGGTGGTTCGGAAGATTACGAATGTGCCGAGGCGGCGTTTACGAAAGCACTCGCGATCGATCCAAGCCTATGCGAAGCGCGCATGCTGATGGTGTTTGTCTACCTCTGGCGCGGACAAAAGCAGAAGGCGCGTGACGAGGTGGAGAGCGCACGCAGAGAGGCGCCGAATGAGCCGGTGGTCCATTTCGTAAAAGCGTTGCTGCACAGGCTCGATGGCGAGTATGGACGCGCGTTGAGCAGTTACGATCGTCTTGTGCGTCTCGATCCGGCGGCGCACGTTGTAGCGAGTTACAGCCGCGCACTGGTCTACATGTACATGGGCCAGTTTGACGAGACGTTTCGACAACTCGATAACGCCGGCGAACCCAACAACCCGCTCGTAAGAACTTTTCGCGCACTCGGGTTGTATTACACGGGACAAACGGATGCGGCGGCGGAGTTGATGAGAGAAACTGTCGAGCAGCATCCAAACATGCATGGCATACGTCCATTCATGGCGATGTTTTTGAGCGCGCAGGGCAAGCATGACGAGGCGCTCGCGCAGATCACGCCTGACGTGAAGCGGAACGGCGAGGTCGATGCTGACATCAGTTATTCGATCGGATCGGTTTACGCCCTCGAAGGTTTGCAGGGCGATGCTTTCGAGTGGCTCGAGCGTTCGATCTCGCTTGGCAATGCAAACCGGCCATGCTTTGAAAATGATCCAAACTGGGCATCGTTGCGTGGCGATCCGCGTTTTGTGGAGTTGGTTGAGCACGCCGTTGGGCGCAAAGCAAACGCTGAAAGCGTATGAAAACTAAAAGATTATCCTTAGCTTATCTACTTCTACTCTCCACTCTTTTTTCCGGCCTGCCGCTGACTGCCGTTGCACAAACTCGCACTCAGACGCAAACGCCGGTTGCACAACCGTCGCCGTCTCCCAGCCCGTCGCCATCACCGTCACCGGCAATAAAGCTTACTCCGGCACAAACGCTTCCGGAGTTGCAGTCAAAGATCTCGGAGATCCTTGCACGCCCGGAGCTCGCGCCTGCGTTGGTTGGCATCAAGGTCGTTTCACTCGACAACGGACGAGTCTTGTTTGAAGAGAACGCGCATAAACTCCTCCGTCCCGCTTCAAACATGAAGATCTACACGGTTGCTGCCGCACTCGATCGCTTGTCGCCTGACTATCGTTTCGTGACTTCGGTCTACGCGCCCACGCGACCCGACGCCGCAGGCGTGATTCGCGGCGATTTGACGATCTACGGCCGTGGCGATCCGTCGATCGCAGCGCGTTTCAACAACGGCGATTATTTGAAAGCCATCAACGATCTCGCCGACCGTATCGTTGCCGCTGGCGTGAAACGTGTAGAAGGTGATCTGGTAGGCGATGAAAGTTACTTCGTTGGTCCAAAGTACGGATCCGGTTGGCACTGGGAAGACCTGACGTGGTACTACGGCGCCGAAGTCACGCCACTCACGGTCAACGACAATGCTCTCGATCTATTCATCAAGCCTGGTCCAGCCATGGGCCAACCAGCAGTGATTACAACTGGTCCACCCGATCCGTTGCTGACGATCGTCAACAAGGTCGTTACTTCCGCGAAAGGCCTGCGGCGCGAGATCTCGATTCACCGCGAGTTGAATGAAAACACGGTAACGATCACCGGAACCATACCGCTCGAAGATCGTGGCTACACAGGCGGCATCGGAATCTCGCATTCCGGGCTGCTGTTCGTTTACCTGCTGCGAACGTCACTCGCCCAAAAAGGCGTTGTGGTCACGGGTAAATCTCGAACTACTGGAACAGTCAGCCAGCCGCCGTTGATCAGTGCCGCACCGGTCATGGGCACAAACGGCACGTCGACACCTCCGGCTCAAAACGAGATCGCCACACTGCAATCACCGCCGTTCAGCCTGATCGCGGCGCAGACTTTGAAGCCGAGTCAAAACCTTTACACCGAATTGATCCTGCGAACGCTCGGCAAACTCACGCCGCCGCCTGCAACCACGTCGAGCCTTGGCGAAACCTCGGAAAACCTCGGTCTCGAAGCAGTGAAGTCGTTTCTAAAAACCGCGGGCATCCGGCCTGAGTCGCTGGTCCTTGACGATGGTTCAGGACTTTCGCGCAACGACATGATCACGGCCGAGGCGTCGGTGCAGTTGCTCGTGTTTATGAGCAAGCATCGCTACGCGCAGGTCTTCCGCGACGCGTTGCCGATCGCAGGTGTCGATGGAACGTTGCGCAACCGGATGCGCGGCACGCCAGCAGAAAACAACGTGCGCGCGAAGACGGGATCGCTGAGTTCCGCGGCGAGTTTGGGTGGTTACGTCACGACTGCCGCGGGCGAGAAGCTCGCGTTTTCGATCACGGTGAACAATTACCCGCGCGATGTTGACGCCAGATCTTTATGTCTCGACCCGATTACGGTTTTGCTTGCGTCGTTCGCAGGCAAGCCGGAAATAAAGTGATAGCCATAGATAAGGAGAAACCCCATGTCAGTTGAAACGATTCTCGGTTTGTGGAAAGACGTGAGAGCGGGATTGATTCAGGAAGTTGAAAAGATTCCCGAAGACCAGTTTTCATTCCGCGCGACGCCGGAAACGCGCAGCATCGCCGAAATACTGCAACACATCATCCAGGCGCAAAAGATCCTCGTTGGCGAGACTTGCCGTGACGAAACAAACCTCATGCGCCAGTCGATGCTTGCGCACGCGCAGGAGTATGCACCCGGCGTACACAAAGTTACCGACAAGAATGGACTACTCGAGCTTCTTCGCAGCAGCATGGAGGAAACTCAGACGTGTATCGCCGGGTCTGCGGACAAGCTCGATGCAACCATGACGTCACTCAACGGCCAGGCAACTTCCAAGATCGCTTTTCTCACGTTCTGTGTGAGCCACGAGATGTATCATCGCGGTCAGTTGACCGTCTTCGAACGCTTGTTGAACATCGAGCCGGTGCTGACCGGAAAGGTCAAGAAGCTGTTTGCCAGAGCTTCGCAATAGACCTTCAACATGCACCCACAATTCACGAAGTTTCACGGACTCGGAAACGACTACCTCGTAATTGAAGCAGATCAGCTCGCCGGGATCGCAGATCTCGGCGAGTTTGCGCGTCGCATCTGCAACCGTCATTACGGCGCAGGCGGCGACGGCATCGCGATCATCTCGAGATCCGAGTCTGACGATGCGGATTTCAAGTGCCGCATATTTAATCCTGACGGAAGCGAAGCGGGACTTTCCGGCAACGGAACTCGATGCGCCGTCGCGTATCTCTACTACAAAGGTCTGTGGAACAAAGACGAACTGCGTCTGAGCACCAGGACGGGACTAAAGCGATACTTCCCGCGCGGACAAACAGGTCCGGGGAGATTCCTCTTCGAATCAGAACTGGGGCAGCCAAAGTTCGACACTGAGTCGATACCGATGTCGATCAATCCGCCGCGTGATCAGGTGATTCGCTATCCGTTACCTGTGGACGGCATGCCGATCATGATCACGGCGATGCAGATGGGAAATCCCAACTGCTGCATCTTTGTTGACGACTTCGACGAGCTGGACTGGCGGAAGATTGGCAAAGCGATCGAGGTGCATCCGCAATTTCCGGATCGAACGAACGTGGTTTTTGTTCGCGTGGTTGAGAGAGACTTTATTGAGTTGCGGATCTGGGAGCGTGGTGTTGGCGAAACGACGGCTTCCGGGACGTGTTCGTGCGCGGGCGCGGTCGCGGCGATGATCAACGAGAAGGCGGATCGGGATGTGCGTGTTTTGATGGAAGGCGGAGAGGTCAGGATTCGCTGGCGGGCGGACGATCAGGTTGTGATTACCGGAACCGCTGAAGTAGTCTATTCGGGTGAGTGGTTGGTTGATTCGTAGGATGTTAGACAGGATTACAGAATTCAACAGGATTTACAGGATTGCTAAAAATCTCCCCCATCATTCTCGTCCTTGTATTGATGTCTGCGTGCGGCGGAAGGGCTGCGGAAACCGAACACAAACCTCCACCGCCGCCTCCTAAGCCTCCAAGTTCAGTTCCCGCATGGCTGGGCAACAATTCCCGGAATTTTTACGGCACCGGTCCGTGGTCGGATCGTCCTCTCGAAATTGTCTGGGAGTTTGAAACAAAGTTCATCACGGGTCGACTGCATAAAGATCCCTGGGGCGGCTCAAGCTGGCCAGGCCAGCCGTCGGTCGACGAACGCTACGTCTATTTCGGCTCCGCCGACGGCCATCTTTATTGTCTCGACGCGAAAGATGGAAGCCTTGTTTGGAAGTTCAAGGCACTCGACAGTCTCAAAGCCACGCCAACCATCGCGGGCGATCGTCTGATCGCGAGCGGTCTCGATCACTACGTCTACTGCCTCGACGCCCGCACGGGCGCGCTCATCTGGAAATTCAAAACAGGGTTTGAAGTCGATTGCTCCGCAGCCGTCATCGACGGCCGCGTTTACTTCGGCGGCGAGGACGGTTTCTTCTACGCGCTCAATCTCGAGGACGGCAGTTTAATCTACAAGACCGAACGACTCGGTTCGATGGAAGGAAGTTTGTCCGTCGTCGATGGCCGTGCGTACATCGGAACCGAGCAGGGCGATCTCTACTGCCTGAACCTCGCGGACGGTTCAATAGTCTGGAAAGCGCGCATCGGCGCAGATTCGGATTCCACTCCTGCTGTCCACCAGGGCATGGTGTATACCGCCGCCGAGAATGGTTACGTTTACGCCTATCGACAGACCGACGGCGAACTGGTGTGGAAATTTAAGGCAGACGCGGGCAAAGGCAAGGAGAAGAACGGGTTCTGGGCGAGCCCCATTGTCGCGAATGGACGAGTACACATCGGTTCGAGCAACGGCTATCTATACGCGCTGACTGCAGACACAGGCGAAGTCGTCTGGCGTTATCGCGCACGCGGACCGATCTGGGGAACGTCGCCGGTCGTCGACGGCCGGCTGGTGTTTGGTGACAAAGCCGGATGGCTACATTCAGTTTCGGCCGATGATGGTCGCGGGATCAGCGAATTGAAGATTGGTGATAATATCAACGCGACGCCCGCGATACTTAACGGGCGAATTTACATCGGCGCTTTCAATGGGAAGCTCTACTGCTTGAAGTAACCTTGCTCGTTTACCTGGTCGACAACACAATCGATGGACAAGGCGCGAGCCCGCGTGAGATTCGCGCGGTGCTTGGACGTTTGGTTCCCGGCCTCGAGATACTCACCGAACCGTTTCACAACGTAACGCTCGAAAGAGTTCGCAGCCTGCGGCCGTCGCACATCATTCTCAGTGGGCAGAGTCATCCGTGGGAGAACTACACTCCCGAATCGCTCGCAGGCGTGTTCGACGTGATCAAACGTGCGAGCCAGCCGATACTCGGCGTGTGTGGTGGTCACCAGCAGATCGCGATTGCTTACGGCGCGAAGGTCGGACTGATGGGACGGCTCGAGCCCGGCGAAGGTTACAACGGCGCGAAGCGTGAGCGAGGTTTCCTTCCGATTGAAAACACCGGCGAAGGTCTTTTCAAAGGACTACCTTCAGAGATAATCGTCTGGCATAACCACTGTGACGAAGTGAAGGAACTACCCGACGGCTTCCGCACGACTGCGTCAAACGAGACGTGCCCGATCCAGGCGATGCAACAGAAAGGACGCCGGCTCTACGGCGTTCAATTCCATCCCGAGCTCTTCGACGACGCACATCCCGAAGGCCGCCAGATCGTTGAGACTTTTCTGGGCCTTTGACAGATTCGGGATTTCACATGATTGACATGTAAATCCTGTCCCCAGCATGTAAATCCTGTCAAAAAACCTCTGTCGATGTGACTGTATTGATTTTTTCTAAGTCACAATATTTCACTAATTACGCCTAATGGTGTTAAATTCCTCACAACCGTCACGCCCGTCTCACGGTTGAACACTGTTACGCCGCCGTGCTAGCCTCCAAAACGAATCGCGAACATTTACTGGAAATAAACGTCGCTTTTCGCTTTACCTAGATTAGTCATTCAGATCTTTTCAGCGCACCGCATCAAGGATGCCAGCCCCCAACCTCGGCTGACTTTGTTTCAGAGACTCCTAGAGCCAGGGGACGAGTCATAGGAAAGAACGGACTCGCGCAGGACGCTGAAGAGTAGGCAATAACATCGGACAGGAGACCCGAATTTGAAAGTTCATTCTATCTTTAGTGGAAGTGCGCTTATAGCATTTGCACTTCTTACTTGTTCCTTGATCCTTTCTGCTCGAACTTCATGGGCGGAAACTCTTCCTTCTCAAACTCCACAAACAGTCAAACCGACTCAAACAAACGCGGAAGCCACTGCGCCTGTCGCTCTTGAAGCTCCTTCTGCCGCAGGCCGGCTAGGGGAAAAGATCGCTCTTGAACAGGTTTACGTTGTGCCTCCAACGCCATACGTCGCTACCGCGTACAGTCTGCGGGGACGAACGGCGAGCGGACGCATGGTTGCTAAAGGTTTGATAGCAGCGGACCCGAGATTTTTACCGCTCGGTTCACGCGTGCGCCTCGAAGCAGGCGCTTACAGTGGCGAGTATCTGGTTGCTGATACGGGCGCGCTTGTTCGCGGTCGCCGTATCGACATCTGGACGCCGACGTCACGAGAAGCAATGCGGTTCGGACGACGCACTGTGAAGTTGACTGTGCTGAGCTTTCCGCAAAAGAAACGTAGATAATTAATTCATTACAACGTGCGATTGGAAAGGCGGCCCAGGTGGTCGCCTTTTTAGTTTCACGCGTGATTTGTTTCGACGCGTCACGTGTTAAGATCCGCGTCCTACAATGTCAAACCAACAGATCCCAATCGGCGACTCCCTGGTGGAAGTTACACGGGGATCGATCACTGAATCACGGCACCGCGGCCACATCGTCGTCCTCGAACCGGACGGAAAAATCATCGGCTACGCCGGCGCGCCGGAAACTGTCACCTTCCTGAGATCTTCAGCAAAACCTTTTCAAGCACTGCCGCTGATCACGTCGGGTGCGGCTGAGAGGTTTGGCTTCACCGATCAGGAAATTGCGATCGCTTGCGCGTCACACAACGGCGAACCAATCCACACCGAACTTGTTGCATCGATATTGACCAAGATTGGTTTGGGTCCCGAAGCGTTGAAGTGTGGCATTCACGAACCGTACAGCGTCGAGGTGGCTGAGCAATTACGTTTAGTCGGACAGGCGCCGAACGTGCTGCAAAACAATTGTTCGGGCAAGCACGCGGGCATGCTCGCGCTCGCCTTGCATCTCGGCGCGTCGACGGATGATTACGATAGCGCCGCGAGTCCGGTGCAGATCGCAATTGCGGAGGTTGTCGCGCAGTTTTCCGGCGTGGCGATGACTGACATGGCTGTTGGTATCGACGGGTGCGCAGTCCCTGTGTTTGGAATCACTGTGAAGGCGATGGCGCTCGCGTACGCGCGATTAGTTTCACCGCCTGCGACATTCAGCCAGGCGACTCGCGATGCGTGTGCGCGAATAGTTCGAGTGATGAGCGCGTATCCGGAGCTAATCGGCGGGACTTCGGATCGGCTCGACACGGAGCTCATGCGCGCTGCTCCCGGCCGTCTGGTTTCGAAAGTCGGCGCTGAAGGCGTGTACACGGGCGGAATTCTGCCGTGTGAAGAATGGCCGAAGGGTTTGGGCGTAGCGTTGAAGATTGAAGACGGTGAGGACAGGCGCGCACGTCCCACGGTCGTCGTGGAAACTCTGCGTCAACTCCTCGTGCTACACGACGAGTCGCTTGAATCTGTGTCGCGCTACGCCTTTTTCCCGGTGAAGAACCGGCCCGGAAACGTCGTGGGTGAAGTTCGCGCATCGTTTACGCTGAGGAAGCCGGGCGAAGACCGTTTGAGGACGCAATGACTCCTGAACTGCGCGCGCTCTTCCCCGTGACTCAGCGCGCTGTGTACCTGAACCACGCAGCAATTTCTCCGCCGCCGATTAGCACCATTCGCGCCGTCGAGTCGCAGCTCAAAGACGTTCACGAAAACGGTTCTACCAACTTTCGGAGCTGGCTCGCAGTAAAAGAAAGTGCGCGCGAGCTGCTTGCGAAACTTCTCGGCGCGCGACCGGAACAGGTCGCATTTGTCCGCAACACTTCCGACGCGCTTTCAACGGTCGCCAATGGGTTGAACTGGCGCGCCAGCGACAACATCGTCACCTTCCGGCACGAATTTCCTTCAAACATCTATCCTTGGCTTCGTATCCGCGATGCGTTCGGCGTCGAGGTTCGAATGTGCGGCGAGCGTGACGGCCGGATCGAGTTCAGCGATATCGCAAGTTTGATCGATCGGAACACGCGGATCGTGGCTGTGAGCCATGTCCAGTACGCTTCCGGCTTTCGTATCGATCTCAAACGACTGGGCCAACTGGCGCGCGAAGACGACGCGCTTTTCGTAGTGGACGCAATTCAGGCACTCGGCGTCGTCCCGACTGACGTCGAGGCTGAGTATGTCGATGTCGCTGCGGGCGCCGGTCACAAGTGGCTTCTGACGCCGGAAGGCGTTGGTTACCTTTACCTCTCGGATCGCGCACGCGAACGAATTCAGCCGACGCTCGTCGGCTGGGTGAGTGTTCAAAATCCCGATGACTACCTGAACTTTGAGCAGGGCTGGAATCGCGGCGCACTCGCCTGGGAGACGGGAACGGCCCCCGTGTCCCTCATTCATGGCTTCAAAGCCAGCCTGGAGCTTCTGAGCGGCGTTGGCGTCGATAAGATCGCCCATTACCTGGAACAACTAACCGACTACCTGTGCGAGCGCCTCGAGGGAAAGCCGTATGAGATTGTGAGTTCGCGTGCGCCAGGCGAGAAGTCGCAGATTGTTTGTATTCGCCATCGGGGCGGTTTGTCTGCGATGGCGCTCTACGCACACCTGATGCAGCGGAAGATCGTCACCGCGCCCCGTAACGACCGTCTACGCATCTCTCCACATCTGTATAACACTTCACAAGAGATTGATGAGCTGGTGAAAGCGCTGCCGTAGGCGACCGATTTATTTCCGGTCGATCATACAGTGGGGTTTGTACTGAACGGCTACAAATGTGCCAGAGTTGTGTTCTCTACCGCACAGAGATATTGCGGCACGCTTTCATCAAATCCCAGCAAAAACGCAACTGAAAATTTTTGTGGGGAGCAATGGAGCTGATGGCACGGTCGTTGCCAAAGAGAAAACCAGAACAAGAAGGGTAGATAAGGGTAAATCGGGTCAGGCTCTGAAATTGCGGTGAGTGGAGGCTTTGGGGGAGGCATCCTCTCACAGATTATAAGCAAGCGTTTGACTCTTTTGGGGGAACGGAGTGGCGCTTGTGACGCAGTTGATGAGCAATAATAGCGGAGCTGCTGGTTGACGTCTTGACGGGGCTTGGGGGAGCCTCCCAGGAAAATCAGCAGCCCGCAATTTTTTTGGCTCGTTTTACAGCACGAAGGCACAAAGGCACGAATTGGTTTATTCGTTCGTGACTTTGTGCTTCTCGTGTTTTTAAACGACTTAGTTTCGCTCGCGGAGCAATCGCGCGGGATTGGTCTCAGGGTTAGTGAGATCGTCGAGATTGAGTCGGAGCATGCCTCCGGCATCGGAGTAGGCGTCAGATTTATGTTGTGAACGCCTGTAGCTGAACAACAGAGCTCCCACCAGCCCGCCCAGGCCGACACAAAGTACCAGAGCGTATCCGGATGCTTTCAAAACGGCGATCAGAACGCCGAGGGTAATGTTGATGTAGCGCTTTTCGGCTTCTTTGAGGATGTTTGGATTTTCACCCAGCCACTGCACCACCTGCTCGTATTTAACTTCGTCAATCAGTTTCTTCGCAGTCTGTTCGTCGGGCGCGTCAAATACGAACACGGAATAGTTGCCGACTCTGCGATACGCCGCCGGCGCCGGTTGGCCCAGTTTCCAGAGTTCCTGGATGCGGGCGATGATGCGACGGTCGTTTTCCGAGGCGAGTTGCGGCGTATTGAATTCGACGATCAGCAGTTTGCTTGGTCCATAGGTCGCGAATGCCGCGTCTGCGTTGCGGTTCGTCTCGATTGCTGAAAGCACGGGTTGCTGTAAACCGAGTGCGTTCAGGTTGTCGAAAGTGTGCAGGTAGACCGCGCGCTTTTTCGCTTCGTCAGGCTGGGGCAGGTGCTTAATCAAAACCGGAATGTCGGCTTCGCCTTTTTCCAAGCTTTCACCAACCTGCCTTGCGCACGCGTGCAGATCACTCGCATCCCCGTTTTTAACATCGCGTACGCGTACGAAATAAGGTCCTCTGAACAATGCGACTTCGCCGTCCCCCGCGAACCCTGAAGTGCCATATTCCGCCGTCAGCTCGAGAGCAGGGTTTTTCGCGAGACGCGTAGCGAAATAGCGGCTGAGCAGTTCGTACGCTTCTGAGTCTTGCCGGAAACGAATGAGGTCGACCGTGACACGAGCACCGTTGTTGCCTCGCCATTCGGTTTCAAACCCTTCGACAGGCGTGATGCCGGTTTCCGGAGCGAGAAATCCCTCCGTTTTTAGTGATTCTGCTGGACGGTGGGCGGCCTGCTTAAACTTCGCGACTTGCCTCGAGCGCGGTTCGGCAGGCTGCGACAGGCTCACTGGGGCAAACAGCGCCATCACAAACACGAGTAGAACTATAGATCTAGCTAAACGCAAAACAACACTCCTGTGCGGCCGTTAAAGTTAGAAACCGCTGAGGCTTTGATGTTCCCTGAAGCGGATGGGCAGCACGCGGGTAAGTTTAATGCCAGCGTCTCAGTTCGCGCAAAAGAAGGTCGGCGTAATGTCGAGGGCTACTGATGTTGTGCATGATCGTGGTGCCGCCGATTTCGCTCGCGTTATCCACTCTGATGTCGCCAAAACCGAGGAGGCGCTGCGGGATTGTTGCCGAGACTGTCACGTCCTGGACCTTGCTGAGTGGAATGTTTCGCGTTGTACGAGCGATGAGGCCGGTGTCGATCTGGAGTTTCGAGTCGGTGACCGTGTAGCGAATCATGTTTCGCCGGATGTGGTAATAGGCCGGAATCAGCAGCAGGGCGAGCGCGAGTGGAATCGAGATCGACGCGGGCACGCCGATCGAGGCAAGCAGGAACACGAGTGCGATTCCGCCAATGACGGCGAGTGCGTAGCCTGCTTTGATAAAGATCATCGTGGGCCTGACGGTGAAAACTGTGTGTTCGAGTGCGTCGTCGTCGTAATTAACCTCGAGCGTGCGGGCCTGCAGGCGGGCGATTTTGGTGACGTCGGGGTCTGCGGCCGGAGCGCCGCAGTTCGAACAAAACCGGACGCTGGGCGTAACGTATGCTCCGCAACTCGAACAGGTCATCGGTTTTGCTCCTCGCTCATGGCGCACATAATACAGAACGAGGTGCACACGGCGAAAGGTTCCGTGCGAACCACGGATGACACGGATGCAAAATCGGATTTTATCCGCATTATTCGCGGCTTACTGGCTGATGAGTTGCAAACGCCCATCTGGAAGGCGCGCCATGAAAACGCTGCGCTCGTAGATGTTCAGCGGCGTGGGATCTTTTTTCTGCGCTTCGGCGAGTTGCGAGTTGTTTAGGATGACTGCTTTTTCCGGGTCGCGAATCATACTGTAGCGCTTGCCGATGCGGCGGACGTATTCCTGCGTTTCACTGTAAGGCGGGACTTTGTAGCCGTACTTCTTTACGGCGCCCTCGCCGGCGTTGTACCCGGCCAGTGCAAGCCTAACGTCGCCTTCGAAGAGGTCGAGGAGGAACCGCATGTAGCGTGCGCCGCCTTCGATGTTCTGCTTTGGATCCCAGATATTGGTCACGCCGAAGCGGCTGGCGGTGAAAGGCATTAACTGCATCAATCCGCGCGCGCCTTTGTGAGACAGAGCGCGAGGTTTGAAGCTCGACTCCTGGTGCATGATTGAGTAGAGGAGCAGGGGATCCACTGAGTTTCGCTTGCCGGATTCGACGATAAAGTTATCGACGGCCGTGTTGCCGGTGGTGAAGCCGTTGAGCGAAGGGTTGGTCTGTTGGCTGGTGAGATGGATTAGAGCGTCTGTGGGCGGTGTGTAGTTTTTGGTTTGGATGAGCCGCTTTGTCAGCTCCTTCGGTTTTTTGGTGGGTTCTGGTTTAGTTGTCTGGATCTGGACGGCGTTGGCAAAATCGAAGTTATCGACCTGGTAGCCAGGCGTGGTTTGCGTGGTTTGCGCCGCGACAGATAATGCTGAAGCGGTGATTATGGCCAGGAAAATGGTTGTTTTTCGCATCATGAACTTTCGGGGCGAGAGCGTGAGGGCTTTGATAGTAGCACGGCGGGCTAACGCATGCCAACGATGTTGATCAGAATGGGTCATATAGGATCGGTAGGAACTATTCGACGTGTTTCCGCGGTCCTCTTGACAGCACTGCTATGATGAACGCGTTTTCCAGGGGAAAACCTCACAATTAACCATTAACCGCGCGCTCTGCGCGCCTCACAAAAGGACGAAAACAAATGAAGAAAATTCTCACTCTCACTCTGCTATTGCTCTGTGTCTGCCAGGCTGGAGTAATGGCCCAGAACGCTTCTACCGGCACGAAGACGGTAACCAGCCAGAGCTCCAAACGTGGCCCGATCTTTCGGGCGACCAAAGAGCAGATCAACCAGGCCCAGGCGCTACTCAAGGAACGTGGCTTCTACGCGGGAGAACAACTGGGAAAGCTTGACGATGCGACGCGGGAAGGATTGCGGAAGTATCAACAGGCGGAAGGTCTGAAGGTTACGGGCACGCTCAACAAAATCACTCTGGAGAAGATGAACATTCCTCTCACAGAGAAACAAAAACGTATGTGATTTACGGGATGTTAGGCAGGATTTACGGGATTCCACAGGATGGACAGGATTTAATCTTGTCCATCCTGATAATCCTGAAATCCTGTCAAGCTAAGACGGAAAATCCTCACGCCATTAGTCGTTCCACGACTTCGTAGCTCTTCTGGAGCGCTGCGGCCAGGTTTTCGGGCTGGTTGCCGCCGCCCTCGGCCATGTCGGCCTTTCCGCCGCCGCGACCGCCGACGATCGGTGCGAGTTCCTTGATCACCTGTCCAGCCGGAACCTTGCCGGTCAGATCAGGCGAAGTGCGGACGATCAGCGAAACTTTTCCGTCGCTACTGCGACCGAGTACAACTACGCCCGACTTAATCCGCGCGAGCAACGTGTCCGAAAGCTGTCGCATGGCCGCTGCATCGAGTCCACTCGCTTCACGCGCCAGAACTTTAATCCCAGCCACCTCACGCGACTCGTCACCGTTTGTCGCAGCGCCACCGGCACCCGTCGCAAGCTTCAGTCGCAGGTCTTCAGCTTCGCGTCGCGCCTTCTTCAACTCTTCCTGAAGGCGCGTCACCACTACCGGCAATTCATTTCGCGACGTCCGCAACCCGCTGCTGAGTCCATCGACGAGCATCTCAGATTCACGGAACCGTTCGTAAGCGTCAGTGCCCGTGATCGCCCGGATGCGTCGCACGCCCGACGCGATCGATTCATCACTCGTAATCTTGAACAGACCGATGTCGCCCGTGGCGCGCACGTGCGTGCCGCCACACAACTCTTTCGAGAAGATCCCATCAAGACCTTTGATCGAAAGCACACGCACTCGCTCGCCGTACTTCTCGCCAAACAGCGCCATGGCGCCCGAACGCATCGCTTCTTCGATGGTCATCTCGTCAGTCTGCACCGGCTCGTTGCGAAGGATGTAATTGTTGACGAGCCGTTCGATCTCTTCTTTCTCCGCTGCCGTCAACGGCTGGTAATGCGAAAAGTCGAAGCGCAGGTAATTCGGCGCGACAACCGAACCCGCCTGCTTCACGTGTGTGCCAAGCACTTCGCGCAACGCCGCGTGCATCAGGTGAGTCGCCGTGTGGTTACGTCGCGTCGCATCGCGCTTCTCAACATCCACCTCAGCCGAGATCATCTCCCCAACTGTCAAACTACCTTTTTCAACTCTGATCTTGTGTACGATCAAACCCTGCGCCGGCGAGTAAGTGTCGTTAACGACGGCATACGCCTGCGTTGGACCAATCAGCAATCCCGCGTCGCCGACCTGTCCGCCACTCTCCGCATAGAACGGCGTGCGGTCCAGAACGATCTCGCCTTCTTCACCTTCATTCAACGCATCGACTTCATCGCCCTTAATGATCGCAACAACCTTCGAATCTTCGACGCGCGTCGTCTCATAACCCTTGAAGATCGACCGCCCGACACGCGCTGCAACAGTTGCGTAAACAGGATTAACTTTCGCTCTGGCTTCGCCCTTTTCAGTCGCGGCCGTCTGCTGAAGCTCCTGCAAAGCAGCATCGAACGAGTTGTTAAACTCCTCTTCGTCGATCGCGAACCCGCGTTCTTCAAGACCAACGCGAATCAGGTCGCGCGGCGTTCCAAACGTATCGTAGAGTCGCGCCAGAGTTTTGTACTCGGGCATCGCGCCCTTCGTCGCCGCAAAAACCTCGTCGAGCTTGTTCAATCCAACAGTCAGCGTCGAACGGAATCGCTCTTCCTCGAGGGCCACCATCTTCTGTATGAACTCGCGATGCACTTCGAGCTCCGGATACGACTCCTTCATCAAATCGACGACAAAATTCGTCACTTGATTGAAGAACGAACCCTCGAACTGCAGCGTGTGATGGCCCTGGTAGATCGCGCGTCGCATGATCTTGCGCAACACGTAATTACGCCCTTCGTTACCAGGCAGAATTCCATCTGCAATCGCAAACGCGGTCGTGCGCGCATGATCGGCGATCACGCGCATCGCGAAACCTTCCTGCGTCTCCGGTTGGTAATGCCGGTCGGAAAGCCGCGCAGTGTGGTCAATGATCGGGCGAATGAGATCCGTGTCGTAGTTTGACTTCACACCCTGCAACACGACTGCGATACGTTCAAGCCCAGCGCCAGTGTCAACGGACGGCGCCGGCAACGGATCAAGTTTGTATTTACCCGGCTCGATCTCGCTTCGATCGAACTGCATGAACACCAGGTTCCAGATCTCCATGATCGTGTCGCCTGGTCCATTCACGTTCTCCGCGCTATTCTCCGGATCGTCAGCACTCGGCCCCATGTAGTAATGGATCTCGCTGCATGGTCCACACGGTCCCGTCTCGCCCATCTGCCAGAAATTGTCTTTGCGACCGAAGCGCAGGATGCGTTCGCGCGGCGCACCAACCTGTTCCCAGAATTTCTCCGCATCTTCGTCAGGCGGCACGTCCTCGTCGCCTTCGTAGACCGTAAACCACAACCGCCGCGGATCCAGTTTCAAAACATCGACCAGAAACTCCCAGGCAAACTTGATTGCGTCTTCCTTGAAGTAGTCGCCAAACGAAAAATTCCCGAGCATCTCGAAAAACGTGTGATGCCGCGCAGTCTTTCCAACCTCGTCGAGATCGTTATGCTTGCCGCCTGCGCGCACGCACTTCTGCGACGAGACCGCGCGCACATACTCGCGTTTCTCAAAACCCAGGAACGTGTCCTTAAACTGATTCATCCCGGCGTTGGTAAACAGCAACGTCGGATCGTTGGCAGGCAGAAGCGGCGACGAGCGCACACGGGTGTGCCCGCGCTCCTCAAAGTACCTCAAAAAAGCTTCGCGAATTTCGTTTCCAGTCATATCGATTTTGAGTGTAACAAATCAGTCTTCATCCGCGTAATCGGCGGCCAAAGCGCGCACTTTCTCACTTACGAGTTCAAACGCGAACCCCTGTCGCAGCAGATGATCGAACAGGCTTTTCGCTTCCGCGCGGTTCTTCGGCTTGCCGCGGATGCGCAGGCGTTTGGCGATAGCTGCGTCGATTAGCTGTTCCTCCGGCGTCTCGGTAAAGACCATCTCGAGCGCCTCATCGGCAACGCTGCTGTCGATCTTCTTGAACTTGAGGTCGCGCTCGAGGCGCCGGCGCCCGACCGGCTTCTGCTTCACTTTGTACGACGCGTAACTGAAGGCGAAGCGCTCGTCGTTGAGATAGCCATACTCGCGCAGCCGAGCGATCACGGTTTCCACCACTTCCTCGTTTGTATTTTTGCCGCGCAGCAATCGTTCGCGCAGCTCGGCGACTGACCGGGGTTTTGCGGCCAGCAGTTTTACGGCGCGCTCAAATGTTTTACGTCGCAAATCAGTCACGATTGAGTGACACAGATTACCGCGGATGCTGATTGATCTAAAATGCCTCGGAATGGACGGCGTTCTCGTAATCGACAAACCCGCCGGTTTGACTTCGCACGACGTGGTCGCGCGTGCTCGTCATATTCTGCATGAGCGGCGCATCGGTCACACCGGAACGCTCGATCCGTTTGCGACCGGCGTGCTAGTGATCATGCTCGGCAAAGCGACGCGGCTCGCGCAGTTTCTGAGTGGAGTCGACAAGGAATACGAAGCGATCATCCGGCTGGGTTATTCCACCGACACCGGCGATCGAACGGGAACTCGAATTACTGGTCCAGAAATTCCAAAAGATAAAGAATGGACTGAACACGAGATCGAAGCAGCGCTCCAGAGTTTGCGAGGCGAGATCGATCAAGTGCCGCCGATGTATTCAGCAAAGAAAGTTGAGGGCCGGAAACTCTACGAACTTGCGCGCCGTGGTGAGAAGGTTGAACGGCAACCCCAGCGTGTTTGTATTTATGAGTTTGAAGCGATCAGACCACAGGGCCAACTCATCAAGGACAACCTTGACGGTACCTTCGACTTTCACGCTCGAGTTTCCTGTTCTTCGGGCACGTACGTCAGAACTCTCGCAGAAGACTTCGGC
>DASTQB010000281.1:0-5509 GCA_035761985.1 Pyrinomonadaceae bacterium | reverse complement strand
ATGCCTGCGGCTTTGAACTGGTTGAGGATCTGCTCGTTACCTGCGTAAGTCGGATTCGCACGCGGATCGACGAGTATTCGGACCGGAACACCCGCCTGGTGTCGGGCGATGATCTTGTTTGCGATCGACGTGTCTTGCATGAACCAGTAGGCGATGTCGATACCTACCGTTTCCTGGTCGATCAGTTGCCACAACGGTATCCGGCAGTCTTCGAAAGCGGTGTCGCAAAGACGCTCTTGTGCCTTGGCCTGGGAGGAGAACAGACCGAGAATTATGATTGCTAACGCAACGCAAAAAGTCTTACCGCGCATAGAAAAAGAACAGGTCAGCTAAAAGAAATCGGTTGAGCTGCTGCCAGAACGCGTCGAGGACGCCGGCGGTCACCTAAAAAGTTAAATCCAAAGATCCAATCGACATTTACAGCATTATGGATTGTTACTCTTAAGAGTAACGCGCAAAAACCGCAAACTTTGGGTGCTTGTGTTTAATACTCCTAATGTCGATTTTTTCCAGAAACCGTTCGGGGAGATAAAGTTCTAGACCCGAACTAAGCCAAAAGCTAAACTTCGCGCCTTGAAGCCTTTCACGTTTCGATACATCCGTGTAACGATGCGAGTATTCGGATGCAAAAGGCGGGCCGTGAGTTGGGACAGGATGTCAGGATTAACCGGATGAAGTTTTCTGTAATTATTGCCACATATAACCGGGCCGAAGAACTGGTTAAAACTCTGGAGAGTTTGAAGAAATTGGAGTCGAACGGGCCCTGGGAAGTCATCATCGTCGACAACAATTCCAAGGACAACACGCGTGACGTCGTTCTGCAGGCGGTCGACTCGTTTCCAGTACCGCTTCATTACCTTTTGGAAAAGGAACAGGGACGCTCGGCCGCTCTGAACGCAGGGATTCGCGCGTCGAAAGGCGAAATACTGGCTATCACCGACGACGATGTCCGCGTTGATCCCAACTGGCTGCTGAATGCTGAGAAGGCACTTGATAGTCTCAACTGCGACTACGTCGGCGGCAAAGCGCTTCCGATCTGGAGCGGGAAGATTCCCAACTGGATGCCAAATCGTGGCGGAAAACACTGGGGCGTCATCGCTTTGCTCGATTACGGTCCAGAACCCCTCGAATTCGACGATAAAAAAGTCCCGCTCGGGGTAAACACGGTTTTCCGTCGTCATTGCTTTGACCGCGCCGGTTTGTGGGACAACAGCATCGGTCGCAAGGCCGGAACGTTGCTCGGTCAGGAAGTGCGCGAGTGGTCGCAGCGCGGGCGAGCCGCGGGATTACGCGGTTTCTACTCACCCGATCTGGTTGTTCACCACGTCATCCCGGAAGATCGTCTGACGAAAAAATACTTTCGAAAATGGTTTTACTGGCACGGCATTAGCCGCGCGATTCTTTACCAGAACAACCGGCTCGACATGGAATCGCCGGAAAGAACCGAACTCGACTTTTCCACGGTGCCGCACATCGCAGGCGTGCCCCGATACCTGTATCGTACGTGTTTGAAGAAGTTTTTCTCGATCTGGGGGGCGATGGCGCGCGGCGACGCGATTGCGCGCTTTGAAGACGAACTCTGGATCTGGTTTTTCGCAGGCATCGTGCGCCAGCGCTGGAAGGATCGCCAACTGAATTGACCATCCCGCAAAGCAATCCACAGATTACACAGATGTTCTACATGTGCTGTGTCTGCACGGTCTGCGTAATCTGCGGATAAGTAGAGTATTGTGTCGACCAGCCAGGCTAAGCTCATCTTCCAAAACGTTTCGGTGAACTATTTAGTCACCGGCACCGAGCTTTTGATCGGTGTGTTCATGCTTCCGTTCAACGTGGCCCACCTGGGCCAGGCCACGTACGGTCTGTGGATACTCGTCGCTTCAGTCACGGTCTATTTCTCGATGTTTGACATGGGTTACGGCGTGGCCCAGGTCAAATTCGCAGCCAGGTATCGGGCGCAGGGCGACACGACTGCGCTCAACGAGATCGCGAGCACGATGTTTTGCGTGTTCAGCGGCGTGGGGCTTTTCACTTTTCTGCTTGCGCTCGTGATCTCGCTGAATCTCGACAGGTTTTTTCCGTTGACGCCCGAACAGGTGCGAACGGGGCAGATCGTTCTGCTGTTCATCAGCGCCTACGTCGCGCTCGGGTTTCCGATGAGCGTCTTCGGCGGGATCGTTAACGGGTTTCAGCGACAGTACATGAACGGCGCGGTGCATTTTGTGACTGCGCTCGTTGTCGCTGCGGTAAACGTAGTGGTTCTACTCGCCGGCTATGGTCTTGCTGAACTCGTCGCGGCGACGACGGCAGTTCGAATACTCAGTTACGTCGCTTACGCACTCAACGCTTATCGAGTTTTTCCAGAGCTCAAAATTCGTCCACACCTGTTCAAAGTCGAACGACTGCGCGAGGTCACAGGCTTCAGCGTCTTCATTCTGATCATCGACATCGCCAACAAGCTCAACTACTCGACTGACGCGATCGTCATCGGCGCATTTCTGGGCACGGCCGCGGTCGCGATCTGGGCCGTGGCCCAACGACTGATCGAGATCGTTCAGAGAATCACCGACCAGCTCAACGCCGTTCTGTTTCCTGTCGTGGTTGATAGTTCGACGGCTCAAAACGTCGAGCGTTTGCGAAAAATACTGATCCAGGGAACGCGCCTGTCACTTGGAATGGTGGTGCCGATTGCGACTGTTCTGGGTTTGACTGCGCAGCCGCTCGTGATGGTTTGGGTTGGGCCCGAATTCGCCGAGAGTGTCAACGTAATCTATATTTTGAGTATCGTCGTTGCGTTGCGCGTGGGAAATGCGACGTCGGCTGTTATCCTGAAAGGCTCGGATCTGCACAGGTTTCTGGCGTTTGCCAATCTGAGCATGGCGGCTGCGAACCTGATCTTGAGCGTGGTGCTGGTGCGGATCTACGGCCTCATCGGGGTCGCGATCGGGACGTTGATACCGATGGTTGTGCAGGCGATGTTTGTGGTATTTCCGGCGGCGTGCAGGAGAGTTGAACTACCGGTCTTGACGGTGTTCCGGCAAGGTGTTTGGCCGGCGATATGGCCCGCGATCGTGATGGGCGGCTTTATTGTTCTGGTAAACAGGGCAAGGTCGGACGGGCAGTGGTCGTGGTCGGCTATTATTCTGCAGTCGGTCGTGGCGGCGGGAATCTACGCCGCGCTGTTTTTGATCACGATGGATCGAAAAGAACGGGATTGGTACTTTAACAAAGTGAAGGAAGTTGTGAAGCGCAGGCCGGCGGCGAAGACGTCTACGGACCTGAGCATGCCCTCATGAAAGCAATCATATTAGCGGCGGGAAAAGGAACACGCCTCGACGGCAACGCAGTGAAACCGAAGTGTCTGGTGGAGGTTGGTGGTCTAACTCTGCTGCGACGACAGATCGAATCGCTGCAGCGTGCGAACATCGAAAAGATCGTCGTGGTCATTGGTTTTGGCGGCGAAAGCATTCGCGAGGAATGCGGCAACGAGATCAGTTTTGTCGAGAACATTCATTTCGCGGAAACCAGCAGCCTGTATTCGTTGTGGCTGGCGCGCGAGCATTTGCAGGATGGTTTTGTAGTGCTGAATTCGGATGTGTTGTTTCACCCGCAGATGCTTGCAAACCTGCTCGAGTCGTCGCGTGACGATGCGTTGCTCATCTCGAAGACGGAGAACGGGAACGCGCCGCTCGGCGACGAGGAGATGAAAGTCAAACTCAGCGACGATCGTGTGATCGACATTTCGAAAGACATGGATCCGGCGGAAGCGGATGGTGAAAACGTCGGTATCGTGAAGTTTGGTCCAACAGGAGCGAAGACGCTTGTTGGTTACATGGACAGGCTGATCGAGAACGGCGCGGTCAAAGACTGGGCGCCGCGTGCGTTTCGTGAGTATGCGCAGGATCACCCGTTACATGCGTTGAGTACGGATGGACTGCCGTGGATCGAGATCGATTTTCCGGAGGATTATCAACGCGCGGTCAGCGAGGTTTACCCGCGTATCGACAGGATTGCATGAGAAAAGCGAACAAGTCAGGAAGGATGGCTTGCCACCGCTGTTGGACGAGCGGGGGCAAGCCGCCCTTTCTGACTTGTTCTATTTGACCACATGTAAATCCTGATCATCATGTGATTCGTGTCAGATGAGATTTATCAGCACGGTACGCGGGATTGATAAGCGTTGGCAGCGCTGGCGTGCACCCGAGCGACGTCGGTTGCTCGTCAACGCGCGCACGGCGATGAACTACTCGACGATCGCGCCGATCGTCGAACGCATGCAGAGCGATCGGCGCTTAGAGTTTTACCTCACTTCGAGCGAGAGCCCCGGTAATCTCAAATCGATCTTCGCAGATGCGCGACAGCCGTTTCAGTTCGTCACGCCTTTACAAGCATCGCTGATACAGTTTGACGTTTACCTTGCCGCGGATTTTCTGTGGATGAAGTTGCCACGCGGCGCGCGGCGTGTGCAAACGTTTCATGGTGTTGCGGGGAAGTATCGAACTGTTTACGACTCGCCTTCGGAGTCGATGCGAAGCTGGGACCGGCTGTTCTTCATCAACGAGCGCCGTTTGAAACACTTCATCGAGTCAGGCGCGATTGACGAAGGCAGCGGCGCGGCGCGTTTGATCGGCATGCCGAAGCTCGATTGTCTTGTCGATGGATCTTTGAAGCGAGATGAGCTGTTGTCTTCGATGGGAATTGATCCTTCACGAAAGACGATACTTTATGCGCCGACGTGGTCTGCGCATTCGTCGGTCGTGACGATGGGCGAGGACCTGGTGACGCGTTTGGGCGAGGCTGGTTATGCGGTGATTGTGAAGCTGCACGATCGATCGAGGGATTTGCAGTTTGTAAACTCGGGCGGTGTCGATTGGGGCGCGCGGCTCGAGCCGTTGTTGCAGCGTTTCAATGGCGTGCTGGCGACTGGGACAAATTCTTCGAAGTACCTGCCTGCGGCTGACATCATGATCACGGATCATAGTTCGGTGGGGTTTGAGTATTTGCTGTTGGACCGGCCGTTGATTCGGATACACGTGCCGGAGTTGATCAAGAACACTGATATCGAGCCGAGTTATGTCGAGCTGCTGGCGAGTGCGTCGACGAGTGTGACGAATGTTGATGAGACGGTGGCGGCGGTAGAGCGAGGGTTTGCGGAGCCGCGGGAGAAGTCGGCGACGCGGATCGCGGTGGCGAATGAGATGTTTTATAAGCCAGGGACGGCGACGGAACGCGCGGTCAACGAACTTTACGAACTCATGTACACGGATTAACGCGGATTGAAAACGCGGATTAATGAAGCTAAGAAAGCTCAAGGATGCGAGTCTTGATGAGTTGCGCGTGAGGGCGGCGCAGAGGGTGGCGGCGTTTTCGGAGAGGCGTGGGTGGTCCAGGCTTGCGAAGTTGCCGACGGATAGGGAGTTCGAGGCGCTTGTTGCTTCGAACGGAAGAGTTGAGGCGAAGTTTTTTGCGAGTTTTGAGTCGCCGGAAGAAACCATTAAAGCGTTTCGAG
>DASTQB010000280.1:0-21949 GCA_035761985.1 Pyrinomonadaceae bacterium | reverse complement strand
GTGTACGAAGTCCGCGTTAATCCGTGGCTACTGGTTCGATGGCGATCAGGCGCGCAGCAGGGTCGAAGGTTAGGCGGAAGGGGAAGAGGGCGCGGCGGCCGAGGATGATGGGGGTTCCCGGGGCGACGCCGGTTAAGACGTCGGTTGGCACTCCTCGCAATACGAGGGCGCCGATGCTGACTGTTTGTGGCTCGACTCTTCGCGACTGAACACGTCCACCGCCGAGATCGTGAGTGGTATTCTCGTCACGTCTGTGATTTGCCCCGCTAGCGACTCGTCCTTCATTCAACGCGAGCCCGAAACCTGAGCCAGTGTCGAGCAGCGCCAGGCGACCATCCTCCAGCCGAACAAACGGCCGGTGGCTCCCTGCCTCACGCACCCAGCGCACGACAGTTCCACCTGGCAGCACATCCGATGTTCGCAGTCGCGGCGCAGTCGTGTTGAAGACGCGCAGTTCGCGATTCGGAAGATCGATCGAATATCCAAACGGGCTGAACACCTCCGTTGGATCCAGTATCCCGTCAATTGACGATGGTAAGTTTGTAACGACAGCGGCGCGAAAAGAGCCCGGAACGCGGTTCTCACGAAAGCCGAGTGAAAGACCCGCGATCTGCGTCTCTTCACTTGAAGCAATAGGTGAAGTGCTGAGGCCTCCGACCAGGGGACGGCTCGACTTAGTCACTCCAAGACGCGCTTCGCCAACAACCCTCGGACTGACAAGCGAAACACCGGCGCCCGTGTCGATCGCAAAAGTGAACGGACCCGCGCCATTGATCCATCCTCGCGCCAGCAATCCGCGCTCGCGTTCGTCACGAAGACTAATCGGAGCCACGTTGGTCGATCGCGTCGCCGTCTCAGGTCGCCGAACACGTTGATGGGCGATTCCCATGATAGGAACCGCCCATACAACTATTGCAACAACACTGAGAGAACTTAGAGCGATAGCAAGTTTAGCTTTGCTCACTACTCCAGACCTCCGAGAAGTTCCGGTTAGTAGTTGCGGTCTCGGTTGCGCAGCTTGTATGTCCACAACGCTGAACCACCGGCACCCGCGAGACCACCAATGAGCGCGCCCTTCTTGCCACCGACCAAAGCGCCGATTCCCGCGCCTGCGCCGGCACCCATCGCGACCGTCAGTTTATCGCGGTGCTTGTCCCAGAAGCTGCGCTTGCGTGGCTGATAGTCGTAGTAAACGCGCTGTGATGCAGCTCGGTTACCTGAATTGCGATAAACCACGCGAGTTGGAGCGCGTCTGGTTGCCGCCGGTGCTACCGTCGTCTGTTCGACCCGCTGCGAAGCGGCTGCGAATCCATCCGCGAAACCGGTCTTATAAGCCGTCTGCTCACCGGCAGTGTTGAACTGGCCTGCAACCAGGTCACTGTTCGAAGTCTGTTCAGTTGCGACGCCCGCAGTTTTCACTGTGTTTGGTGATGCGGTCGTTTCAGCCGTTGCCGATTGAGATCTGTTCATAACCAGTGCGCCGACCGAGCCACCGATCAGGGCGGCGATCAAGGCCACCGGCAAAAGTTTGTTAGTCATAATCATCGCTCTGCTTCTCCTTGCTAAAAGATCCAGTACTTCCCAAGTCCTGTCGGGTCTACTGCAAGAGGTATTCCTTTATCGTCGGGTATTGTCGGGTAAATTGAGGGTGACGTTAACTGCCCGTAATTCTAGCAATCAGCGTTGTGAAATGGTGGATCGCAACAGCTTTACAACAGAAATCCAATGATCGACAGAGGCGTGTGTACCCGATATGGAATCGCGATATTCGATATGGGTGCAACTGTTTAAACGCGAAGGCCACAAAACTTAGTTTGTGGCCTTCGTCGTTCGTGATTGGAAGTGTGTGTTACGCAGCGCGCTGAATGGGTTTATCTTTCAGCAGCTCGAGCGCTTTCTTCAGTTGAATGTCCTCGGTCGCCGGTTTCGGAGCCGTCGGTGCGGGAGCAGCTTCTCGCTTCTCATTTCCCTGCTCCGGCTTGGCAACCGGATCGTCGTCGTTACCGGTCAGTTCTTCCGGATCGACAGCATCAAGCACGTCTGCGCTCTTCACTTCAACCGTCGGCGCCACGCCAGTGTTCGCGCGATCTTCGCCGAGGAAAGTCTTGCCGCCGGCACTTGCCCATTTCACTGTGGTAAGCAGGAGGCCGTCGCCACCGCGCAAGGTAAAGAGTTGCTGCTCAGTGCCTGCGCCGAAGCTCTTCTCGCCGACTAACTGCCCGCGGTTACGCTCGACCAATGCAGACGCAACGACTTCGGCAGCGCCCGCCGTGCCCGTGTCGATCACCGCTACGACCGGCCCGTTAAAAATAGCCAGTTTCGGATCGGCACCAAACGTCTTGAGCGCTTTGCCTTCGCGTCCGACAGTCTGTGCAAGTACGCCATCCTTGATGAAGAGGTTAGCCACTGTCACGGCTTCAGTCAGCGATCCGCCGGCAGTGTCGCGCAGATCGAGCACGATCTTCTGCGCGCCCTGCTTCATAAGATCCTGGAGACGCGCACGCACTTCGTTGGATTCGCCATCGGCGAAACTGTTGATTCGCAGAACGCCGACCCGACCGGCTTCCATGCGGGCCTCAGCGGCTGCGGCCCTTCCGGAGCCACGCTTCACAGTCACAGTCAGCGGAGTGGTATTCGCACGCAGCACACGCAGCTTCACTTCCGATCCGGCAGGACCGTTGAGCAGTTGTTTCGCGTCGTAGAGTGAAATATCGCGAGTCGCTTTCTGGTCGATGTACTCGATGATGTCGCCCGCTTTGAGTCCAGCCTGATCTGCCGGCGAGCCTTTCATCGGTGCGATCACGTAAAGATATGACGCCACCTGTGAAAGTTCAGCCCCAATTCCGGCCAAACTGTTTTTATTCGCGGCGTTGTATTCTTTAACCTGCTCGGGCGTGAGATAGGTCGAGTACGGGTCGAGTCCATAGGCGAGACCGCGCAACGCGCCTGCCCGAACCTTCTCCATGTTTGGCTCATCTACGTAATCGTTCTGAATGTGCTGCAGCACACTTTCGAAGATGCGCAACTGTGCGTTTGGATCATTTGCAGGCTGTTGCGCGCGAGTGGAAATCCAGCCACCGACAACTGTATAGAGTGTCAGTGTCGCTGACAGCAAAATCAGGATGAACTTGTTACGAAATGACATTTACGTACCTCTTCGATTACGTTAGAGCCCGGACCAACAAAGATCGCGTGTTTGCGAATCGAAACGTATGATACAGGCGGCATTTACGGGGTGCAAGCCAAAGATTCCGAGCTGATTAAGTTCAAAAGTGAAAAGAACCAAAGATGCTATCGGACCCATTCTCGCCCTGGATCTCGGCCAGAAACTGGTCGGTGCAGCGATATCAGACGAGAGATTGGTGACAATCAAACGACTCCCACCGCTTGAACGTTCCAATTGGAAAAAACTACTTCAGGGCGTGCGGGACCTGATCCAGCGCTTTGACGCCCAAACGATAGTAGTTGGTTTGCCGTTACGGCTGGACGGAAGCGAAGGCGATGCAGCTCAAGAGGTGCGGCGAGTGGCCGTAAACATGGCGCGATCCATAGATTTGCCGGTTTATCTACAGGACGAGCGCTTGACTTCGTTCGAGGCGATGGAGAATTTAAAGGCAGAGGGTTTCAAACCCGAGGAAATCCCGGCGTTAGTAGATGGCGAAGCGGCAGCCATGATCCTGCGGGATTTTCTAAATACTGATCAATCTGGAATCCTTGTAAATAGGACACGATAAACACGGATGAAGCGGATAATCATTCTGGCACTCGTGCTCGGCGTGCTTGCGCTGGCCGGAGTAGGCGCGTGGACCTACTACGACCTGCGCCAGCCCGTTGCGCACGCGAAGACCGGACAATACATCGAGATTCCCAAAGGCTCCTCTCCCTCGGCCATTATCAAGAAACTGGTAGCTGAAGGAGTGCTCAAACACGAGTGGCCCTTAAAGCTTTACCTGAAGAGCACGGGCGCAGGCTCAACGCTGAAAGCCGGCGAATATGACTTTCCCTCACCGATCTCGCCGCTCGACGTTTTGTCGAAACTCCAGCAAGGCCAGCGACGGCTAAACCGCCTGACCATCATCGAAGGCTGGACGCGCTGGGACATTGCCCGAGCGATGATGCAGACACCGCAGTTTGGACTCACAACTGAAGCTGAGGCGCTAGAGTTAATGAATAACGTGAGCCTCGTAAACGATCTCGATCCGACTGCGAAGAACCTTGAAGGCTACCTGTTCCCTGACACTTATGAGTTCTCTCCGGAAACAACCGGGGCCGAAGTGATCGAGATGATGGTCACGCGGTTTCGCGAGGTGTGGAAACCCGATTGGACCGAGCGTGCGCGAAGTATGAACTACTCGGCACGTGAGATGGTGACGATCGCATCCCTGATCGAGACTGAAGCCAAGCTCGCGGAGGAACGCCCGCTTGTCGCGTCAGTCATCTACAACCGCCTGCAAAAAGATATTCCGCTCGCGGTTGACTCGAGCATCATTTACGCATCAAAGCTCGAGGGCAAGTGGCGATACGACGGCAAGGTCTATCGCAGCGATATCGAAAGACGCTCGCCTTACAACACGAGGATTTATGCGGGCCTTCCGCCTGGGCCAGTCGCTTCCCCTGGAGCGAGCTCGTTACAGGCGGCGCTGAATCCGGCGACTTCGGATTACCTGTACTACGTTCGTAATCCCGCGCGTGACGATGGTGCTCATAACTTCTACACAAATGGGGCAGAGTTTGAGACTGGAGTGCAGGCGTTGCGCAAGTGGGAACGTGAGCGTGATGCGGAAGAGCGGCGAAACCAGTGACAAGTGACAGTAGCTTGTATTTGCCGAGACGTTAAACTATTCTCAGGTTACGAGTCCCCTTTGAAATTTCATCTAGTGTGAAGCAAGAAGGTGTCGCTATGTTACGCATAATTGTTGGGTTGGTAATGCTGGTTGCTTTTTCCGTTCCGGCCTTTGCGCAGGCCGCGAAAGGTGTCGACAAGCAGAATGAACGCGTGAGAGATAGCGGTAACGATCGTACCCCGGCAAATAACGGCTCGAAGACAGATGTTGGCACCGGTCGAGGTATCGACTTCGGTCGTGGTCGTACGCCCGAGGCGCCGCCGGTACCAAATCCATATCGATTGACCGGACGTCGCGACGCGATCATCACCGCCGTGCAGGACTTGATGCGCGATCAGAAGTTGGTGGTCGATGAAAACGCATCGAGGATTTCGGAGGGCATCATCGTCACTCAGCCTTTCACCTTCACCAAGGGCGCGGTTGTCGCAGAAGCTGATCTGAGCCGGTATGCAGAAGTTGCCACTGCCAACGCAAGAGGGTGGACGCGCGGCCGGTACACGTTGACCGTTGAAATCCAACCGATCGACGGCACTGCCGCAAACGTCTCAGTTAACGCAAAGGTTGAAGGACGCAGCGACGGCATTACGGGTGCTGAATGGACCACGTTGCGAAGCACCGGCCTGGCAGAGGAGCAATTCCTCGTCAGCCTGATCGCCGCCGTCACGGGAGCGGCACCGCCGGGACGCGAGATACCGTGAGCTAAGGTTTTACGTTAGATTGGAAATATGATTAACGATCCACTTCATGCGGAACAGGCGATTGCGCGCGAAAACGAATCGAGCAAACGAAAAATGCTCGCGATCGTCTGTGCTGTCGCCGTCACGGCAATTCTGCTTGGCGGCTATGGCTACATCCGCAAGTATCACGCGCAGCGACTCCTCGCCAGCCAAACTCCGCCGCCAGTAGCTGAAGTCTCCGGTCCGAAAGGCCCGGCGCTGGCCCACGTCGTGATCGATGAACCATCGATTGCAAAAGGCATAACAACGATCGGCGGCGTCGTAAAAAACGTCTCAAAGCAGGACTTGACCGGCGTTTCAGTCGTGATCGAACTGCGTCGCCGCAAAGACAGCGGCCTCGAAGAAACTGTGATTCCAGTTTCGCCGGCGCAACTTCAACCCGATCAAGAAGGTTCTTACGCCGTTAAGTTGCCATCGCAGGACTACGGCTCGATTCGGCTTGCAGGCGTCAAGGCGGATCCACAGTCGACTCTGATCGCTTACAGTTCTTCACAGGGAAAGAAGCGAACGCCTGAGCGGCTCGAACCGAAAACGGTCGTCGTCAAGCGCGCCGGAAAGCCTGGAGAGTTTATCAACTCACCAGACAACCCTGGACGCGTCCCATAGTCTCCCATTCACAGGTCTGAAGTTTTTGTTTAGGGGTCGGCGTGCCGATGGTTAATGTAAGATCTTCGGTGGAAAATCGAGCGCACACTTACATGAAGTTGTTTCTTATCCTTCCCGTGTTCCTGTTTTGCTCTGCGGTCGCCTTCGCGCAAACAGCAACTCCGCGGCCTACGCCGCCACCGCCACCTCCTCCGCGTCCGATTGACGGCACTGCGCGTGGTTCCGGCCAGGACACTCCGCCGCTCACGAGTTTCGAAGAAGAGATGCGCGCAAAGCACGCCATCAAGCTCGCTGAAAAAGATCATAAGGAAAACCTGGATCGTGCTCGTCAAATCGGGCAGCTTGGCAAAGAACTGCAGGAAGCTCTCAAAGGCAAATCAACTCTCGATCGAGACTCGCTCAAGAAAATCGAGCGTTTGGAAAAGCTGACAAAGAAGGTTCGCGGTGAAGCTGGTGGCGAGGATGAGGAAGTGGACATCATCGATCGCCCCGCAGACATCAGCACAGCGGCCGCTAAAGTCGCCGAAGCCAGTGAGGCGCTATCGAAGAACGTTCAGAACACTCCCCGGCAAGTTGTGTCAGCATCCGTAATCGGCGAAGCTAACGTTTTACTTGAGCTGATAAAGATGCTTCGTGCTTTCGATCCAAGACGACAGTAGCGATGCGAAACCTCCGTTCCCTGCTCTGCACACTTCTCTTTCTGCTCGCCGTCGTTTGTCTTAGCGCGGCCGTAGCTTCTGCTCAGGACGATGACGATGTGGTTCGTGTGAACACGGATCTCGTTGTGCTCAACGTCACGGTCACAGACAAAGCGGGACAGTACGTCAAAGGCTTAAAGAAATCCGACTTCAAGATTTACGAAGACGGCGTTGAAGTGAAGCCGAGCGCGATCACCAGCTTCGCACTTCAGGAGGCGCCTTACGCTGCGGTAGTCCTGCTCGACAGTTCCGGAAGCATGGAAGCACGGTTCTCACTCGCAAGATCAGCCGCGATCAGGTTTCTCGATGGACTGCGCGAAGAAGACGTCGCCGCAGTTTATCGTTTCGATTCGAAAGTTGAGCGCGTGCAGGAGTTTTCAGGCGGAAGAGATCTGGCGCCGACGGCCTACGCGATTCGCGCGAAGGGTATGACGACACTCAATGACGCAATCGTCGAAGCGGCAAAGACGCTTGCCGATCGACCTGAACAACGCAAAGCGATTGTCGTCCTTTCGGATGGAATGGACACGTACAGCAAAGCGTCGAGCGACAGGGCGGTTGAGAGTGCGCTTGAAGTGGGCGCAAGTATTTTCGCAGTTGATATGGCGAGCATCGAGATTCCCGGATCGGCGCGGCAGCAGAGTGCGGGTCAGTTAAGAGGTTTTGCGGAGAAAACTGGTGGGCGATTTATTTCAACGCCTGGTGGACCGGCACTGAGAGAAGCGTTCACCGGCATCGCGAACGAGCTTGGCCAGCAGTACACGATCGCCTATCGACCTACAAACACAAAACGCGATGGAAAGTGGCGTACGCTCGAAGTGAGAGTTCAACGTGAAGAAGTCACGGTACGTACGCGAAAAGGGTACAAGATTAAATGAACAACAATCCTGTTAATCTTGAAAATCCTGTAATCCTGTCAAACTATTGGACAGGATTTCATGATTTTCAAGGTTAACAGGATTTAGCGGCTCGTTTTCGTGAGAGATTTTTCTTTGTGACGTTCGAATGCGAGCTGGATAAGAATCTCCAGCAACTTCGGAAACGGCACTCCTGATGCTGCCCACATCTTCGGATATCCCGACACCTCGGTCAGTCCTGGCATCGTATTCAACTCATTGATTACCAGTTCCCCACCGTTACGCGGCAAGAAGAAGTCGACGCGCGCCAGACCCGCGCCGTCGATCGACTGAAACGCACGGATCGCCATGCGCTGAATCTTCGTCGTCATCGATTTCGACACCGGCGCCGGGACGACAAAACTCACGTTACCGGTGCTTGTATACTTCTCTGTGTAATCGAGGAATCGTGCCGCCTCGTCATAGATCACATATTCGCCCGGCAAGCTGGCCTTCGGTTCATCGTTTCCAAGCACTGCGCATTCAATCTCACGCGCGATCAGCTCTTCTTCGACGATGATTTTCCGATCGTATTCCGCCGCGAGATCGATCGCTTCAGTCAGAGACTTCTTGTCAGTCGCGCGCGAAACACCGACGGAAGATCCGAGATTCGCCGGCTTAACAAAGCACGGCAATCCGATCTCGCTCGTGACCTTACGTATTACTTTAGCTGGATTGTCACGCCACTGAGATCGAAGGAACCACAGGTACTTGCAGATCGGTAAACCCGCCTGCACAAACAGCGACTTCATCGTCACTTTGTCCATGCCGCACGACGAAGCCAGCACACCGCAGCCGACGTAAGGAACGTCAGCCATCTCAAGTAATCCTTGAAGTGTTCCGTCTTCGCCGAATGGTCCATGCAGCGCGGGAAACACTACGTCGAGTTTTTCTCGCGTCGAATTGGAATCGAGACTGACGAGACCTTTGTGCGACGGGTCGCCGAGAATGGCAATGTCGCTTGTAGCTGAGTGAGTTTCCGAAGGGAGTAAACCGTGAACTGCGGAAGGAAGGAGTTGGGCCGAGTGTGCGGGCGCAAGCCACTTCCCTTCCTGTGTGATGGCGATTGGTACTACGTCAAACTTCCGGCGATCGATAGCTTCAATAATTGCTCGAGCTGATCGAATCGAAATCTCGTGTTCACCCGATCGCCCGCCGAAGATCACTCCGACACGAAGCTTTTTTGGCACTCTTGTTCGTTACCAGCCTTTACAGAATCGTTTTCCCCAAAGCCGATAATATCAGTTCGACCCCCAACTCGGCGGTCTTGTTATTCACGTCCAGCGCGGTATTGATCTCGACCATCTCGAGTAAACGCATGCCGCCCGCCTCTGCGATCTTTTCCATTCCGAGATGGGCCTCACGATACGTCAGGCCACCGCGAACAAGGGTGCCCGAACCGGGAGCATCGCCGGGATCGAGGACGTCGACGTCGAACGTGACTGCGTAACCGGCGCTTCCACCTTTCGCAATCGCAATGGCTTCGTCCATACAGACTTTCATTCCACGCTCGTCGATCTCTCGCATCGTAAAGAAGCGTACACCGAGACGTTTAATCAGTTCTCGTTCTCCGGTATCGATGTCGCGCGCACCGACGTGAGCGCAGAGCCTGGGATCGAGTTTGGGAGAATAGCCGGCGACCTGTGTGAGTTCCGGAGCGCCATGGCCTAACAGTGCTGCCAGCGGCATGCCGTGAATGTTTCCTGAAGGAGTGGTTTCAGGAGTATTCATGTCGGCGTGTGCGTCGAACCAGATCAGGCCGAGAGTCTCCTGCTGCTTTCTGAAGTGACAAGCAGCGCCCGCAAACGATCCGATCGCGATGGAGTGATCGCCGCCGAGCACTAAAGGAAACTGTCCTTCGACAAGAATCGCTTCAACCTGACGCGCAAGCTGTTCGCACGCATTACTGATCTCACGAACGTACTTCAGTTTTTCATCCGGTTCGGGAAACGTTTGCGGGCGCTCGAGCCGCAGGTCGCCGATATCATGGACCGAGTAACCGAGACGTGCGATGCGTTGATTCAAACGCGCGACACGCAACGCTGCCGGTCCCATGTCCACGCCGGCCATGCTTGCACCGTAACCGAGAGGCACACCGAATATTCCGACTGACTTGTTTGGTTGAGCAGTCATTTACGAACCGAAATTGAAGCCACCGCCGCCGCCACCCTGGCTCGGGAAGAACGGCCTCAGCAAACCTGCGAGCGCTGCGAGGTTCCGCGTTTGAATCAGTAATTCGCCGGGGCCCGTAAACTCGGCCACGATTCCCTCGCCGCTCATCATACTGCGGAAGAAACCGGAGGCGGCTTTGCGAAGCGTGTACTGCGTTGTGCCTTCCCACGCGACGAGATGCCCGGTGTCGACAACGTAACGTTCACCGGCTTGAAGTCGCTTTCGATGAATGGCGCCGAACGACGAAACCAGCAACAGTCCCTGTCCCTGGACCATCAACACGAATAAACCTTCGCCCGAGAAGAACGTTTTCGCGCCGCCCCATTTCGTGTCGATCGTCAGGCTCGCATCGGCAGCGAGATAAGCACTCGATTGGACAAAAAACGGCGGGCCGCTGAGTTCGATCGCGGCAATGTCGCCGGGAGTGCCGGGAGCGAGTGTAACTTCACCCGGGCCGCCGCGCGCAGTGAACGTTGAGATGAATGCTGACTCTCCGCCCGCGGCGCGTTTGATCGCGCCGAAAATGCCACCCTTCATCTGCGATTGAAGTTCTACATTAGCTGACATTGAAACCATCGCGCCGGATTCAGCCTGGATCGACTGTTCAGCTTGAAGTCGAAGCACGGCGAGCGCAAACGATGGTTGATGTAAAACTTCATAGTCGTAACCGCGGCCCTGGCCGCGCGAGTCCGCATCGATCTGAATTCCGCCAGCCTGATTTATCGGTTGCGTGCTCGCAGGCGCCAGGCGTTGGCCACAAGCGCCACAGAAGGTCGACCCCTCCAGCAATTGAGCACCACATCTCGGACACGTCATACTTAAAAGCTCCTTCAAACCACAGCATTGTTAACACGGATAAACGCGGATCATGGCCGGATGCGATAGAGCATACGCGGGAACGGGATCGTCTCCCTAATGTGCTCGATTCCACACATCCACGCCGTACACCGTTCGATGCCCATGCCAAATCCGCCGTGGGGAACGCTGCCGTAACGCCGCAGATCCAGGTACCACTCAAACGCTTCCTGCGGCAGTCCGTGCTGCGCGATCTGCTCTTCGAGAAACTCCAGCGACGTAGCGCGTTCGCCGCCGCCGATCACCTCGCCGTAACCTTCGGGCGCAAGCACGTCGACTCCAAGCGCAAGCTCCGGCCGCTCCGGATCGCGCGCCATGTAAAATGCTTTTACGGCCGCAGGATAATGATGGACCATCACCGGCTTGTCGAACTGGCTCGAGATGTACGTCTCATCCGGTGCGCCGAAGTCTCCACCCCATTCAAACTTCGTCTCGAGCGCCCCTTTCTCAAATCCTTCCTGAAGCATCTTCACCGCATCATCGTAATGAACCCGCGGGAACGGCGGCACAATCGCTTCGAGTTTTGAAGTGTCACGTTCGAGCACTTTCAACTCTTCAGCCCGATCTTCAAGCACGCGAGCAGCGATGTACGACAGCATGCGCTCCGAAAGATTCATCACGTCGTCGAGCGTCGCATACGCCATCTCCGGCTCGACCATCCAGAACTCAGTCAGGTGACGTCGCGTCTTCGATTTCTCTGCGCGGAAAGTTGGACCAAAACAGTAAACCTTCCCAAACGCCGCGGCCGTGGCTTCGTTGTAAAGCTGGCCCGACTGCGTCAGGTAAGCCTTTTCACCATCGAAATAATCGACTTCAAAAAGCGTCGTCGTTCCTTCACACGCCGCCGGAGTGAAGATCGGAGCATCGCAAAGCGTGAACCCGTCGTTGTCGAGAAAGTTTCGCACTGCCTGGACCACAGTGTGCCTGACTTTCAGCACCGCGTGTTGCCGGCGAGATCGCAGCCACAGGTGCCTGTGGTCCATGAGAAACTCCGTACCGTGCTCTTTCGGCGTAATCGGATAATCGTGGACCTGCTTTAACACCTCTGCATCGATCACGTCGATCTCGAAACCACCGGGCGCGCGGCTGTCGGCGCGTACGGTGCCACGGATCGTCAGTGCCGATTCCTGGCCCAGACCCTTCAACGTTTCCCACAGTTCAGGCGAGATCGAATTCTTCAATACGACGCATTGCACAATCCCGGTGCCGTCGCGCAGTTGTGGAAACAGGATTTTCCCGCTGGAGCGCATGTTGTAAAGCCATCCTTTCAGGACAACTTCACTACCCGCGTGTTTTGAAAGTTGATTGATGTAGGTGTGGTTGTTTGCAGTAATTTCGTTTAAGTGCGTTGTCATCGAGAAACCGGCTTGTAAGTAGTTAACTGATTCTTTCTTTCAACATGCGGCGGAGTGTGGGGAAGCGCTCCAACCATTCGGCGGCTTGTAACACGATTTCGAGAGTGGGCTGAATAAAGTGCTGGTAAACGGCGGTGCGCCCGCACACTGCGCTCTGATATGAAAAGGTCCCAGTGGCTTTCAACCCGCGCTGTATCGTCATCAGGCGAAACTCCAGCGCGAAGTCATCCGGATCGATTGCGCCGAGCCCCAGCTTGCGACGCTCTTCGAGAAAGAACAGACGGTGCGTACGCAGTTCAGCCAGCGATGGCGGGCACGGTTGTCGATCCAGCAAAAACGACACCAGATCGTAACTCGCAGGGCCCATGCGAGCGTCCTGATGATCCACGACCCTGATCCGCTTCTTATTGTCGATCATCAAATTCGACGCGTGATAATCGCGATGGCAAAGCACGCGCGGCACTGCCGACAACTCTGCCGCAATGTCGTTCAACTCCGCCTTCAACTCAGCGACTTCCGCGTGACGCAAAGTCTCCTGCCGCAAGCTGCCGAAGTAGTGATCGAAAAAGAAATCGAGCTCCCACGAAAGCTTTGCTTCGTCAAAGGCGAGCTTACTGGAGATCGAATGCGTCTCGTAAGCTCGCGCCGTTGCCTTCTGAATCTTCGCAATCAGAGCAATCGCATGCTCTTTGTACGCTTCACACTCCTCTTCAGCCTCAGTGTCGTAGACGTGAAACAACTGCCGGTCGCCGAGATCTTCCTGAACGATGATTCCGGCGTTGCCGTCGACGGCGTAGATCTCAGGCACTGGAATCTCGCAGTCGAGAAAGAGTCGCGTTACGTCGAGATAAGGATGAAACTCTGGATCGAAAGGTTCGGGATAGACAGCGGCAACGGCGGTGCGTTTCGTCCAGCCAATGCGGTAATACTGGCGCGTCGAGGCGTCGGGGGTGAGCGCGACGACTTCCTTCCCCGCGATTCCCTGTTCAGTCATGAATCTCGCAAGTCGATCTGACGCGGAGGATTCAAATACGTTCGAAATCACAGGTTTTGGAGCACTCATCGATGTTTGATTGCCGCTTGCCAATCGGCGGATTGTATCATAAGGGCACGATAAAGTTTTCGCCCCGGAGATGGCCGGGAAGTGCTTTATCAGGCGGGACTTTGCCCTGAACGAGGTTCGCGGGGACGACCACGGCGTTTTCAACAGTTTCACCGCTCGGGATCTTCACGTTGTCAGCCAGAATCGCACGGTTCACTTTCGCGCCAGCGCTCACTTCCACACTGTCCCAAAGAATCGAATCATTCACAGCAGCCGTCCCGGCAATCGTCGTGTTCGCACCGGCAACGTAACGCATTCCTTGTTCGTGCAACAACTCAACACTGATATCGAGATACCTGGGAAGCGTCGAGAGCTCACGCCATTTCCCCGAGGCCACATGCGCTGCCACGACTTCGCCACGCGCCATCGCCTGCGGATACACATCCGTAGTCGTATGTGAAAACACGCCACGCGGTATGTACTCAAAAATTCTCGGCTCGAGGATTTGTATCCCGGTAAACATCAAAGGCGCCGATCCGTGTTGATTCGACGGCATGCCTCCGAACCCCTTGAGCAATCCGTGCTCGGTTTCGACCACGGTGAAACGCTCGCGTAGAGTGTTTGGCAGCAGGACCAGCGTCGCGATCGCCTTCATGTTGCGATGAGTCTGAAGCGCAGCACTGAGATCGATGTCCGTAATGATCTTGCCATTCACCGCCACAAACGTTTCGCGTTCGAAAAACTCGCGCGTGTTGTCGATCGCTCCGCTCGTTCCGAGGATCACCGGTTCTTCGACGTAGTGAAGCTTGACGCCAAAGCGACTCCCGTCGCCGAGTGCTCTGCGAACTGATTCAGGCCGGTGATGCAGGTTGACGACGATCTCATCGATGCCATGACGGGCTAGATATTCGGCAACGTAACCGACGAGCGGTTTGCCCAGAATCGGTATCGCGGGTTTGGTCCTGTCTTCAGTGAGTGGCCAGAGGCGTGTGCCGTAGCCGGCGGAAAGAACAATCGCGCGCATTACGAAGCCTTGGAGGAGGCGTCGCGCATGACGAGGTCGAATGTTCCCGGGGCTACTTTGCGGAATCTGGAATTGCGATTGAGCGAAACTGCAACGCTGATCGTGGGATTCTGACCAGTGAACTTAAACCCGCCTTCAAGCAGCCGGTTGTAGAGCTCGTTCACGTGTAATGGCCCACCTTCTTCGCGCAGCAGGAGTGTGACTGCCTGCGGAATCGTCCGGTCCATAAACCGGTCGCTGATTGCTTCGACGTTGTTCCGAACCGTAGGAATCTGTGGACGGCGATCGACGGGTACCTGTTGTCGCACCGGCGGCGGCGACTGCCGCATCGCAGCTTCCAACTCAGCATCCGACGGCAGGCCGAGATTGATATTTCCGGAAGCAAGCACCGAAGACAGCAGCCGGTAGATTGCAGCTTCAGTCTGGCTCGCGAGCGTGTCCATCTCGGCGAGTTCGGCGCGAACACTGTCGGCCTCAGCTTCCAGTTCGCGCAGACGCGCGGCGAGATGCATTCGCGCAGCACGCGATTGTCGCAGGCTTTGTTCGAGACGTGAGAGCAGGTTTTCGCTCGGCCGTTCCATCAGCGGCAAATTGTGCCACAGATAGACGCGGAAAGCACGGATCTTTTTCCGTTATCGATCGCGCGTCAGGATATAAGCGGGGAGGGTACGGAGAGAGTCGGAGTACTCGGAGTTTGGGAGAACTTCGAGTGCGGCGCGAGCGTTTTCAGCGTACTCATCAGCGCGCGCACGCGCACGCTCCAGGGCTCCGGTTCGCTTGAGGGCGTTCAGCAGATCCTGTTGTGCGACCGACGCGTACTTGCCTTCGCGCAACACGGTTTGGATCGTCTCGAGTGTCGTCGGGTCAGCATCGCGCAAGTAGATCAACGGCAGGGTGACTTTGCCGCCCAGCAGGTCCACGCCCGCTGCCTTGCCTAAAGCGGCTTCGCTGGAAGTGAAGTCGAGCAAGTCGTCAATCAACTGAAAAGCCGTGCCGAGATTCAGACCGTACTCACGCAACGCGATCTGCTGTTCTTCGGTGGCGCCACCGAGGATCGATCCGATCTCGCAGCTCGCGCTAAAGAGGTACGCAGTCTTGCGTTTGAGCACGTCGAAATACTGCGCTTCGGAAATGTCAGCATGGCCCAGCAACGTCAACTGCAACAACTCACCTTCGGTCATCTTTCTCGTAACGCGCGTGAGTATGTCGAGTATCGGCAAAGATCTTTCGGCGAGGCTGGTCTCGAACGCAGACATGTAAAGCCAGTCGCCCATAAGCACCGCAGTCTCGTTTCCGTAAAGCGCGTTGACGGTGGGCCGCTTGCGACGCATGTCGGCGTTGTCGATGATGTCGTCATGGACCAGCGTTGCGGTGTGGAGAAACTCCATCACCGTGGCCATCCGAATCGAGTTGTAACGCGCGCCGTCGCCGCCGACTGCGTAGTTTGAAAGTATCGTGAGCGCAGGACGCACGCGCTTGCCGCCTGACGCGCGCAGGTATTCGCCGAGGTAATTGATCACCTGAACGTTCGAGCGCGCTTGCCGCTCGAATTCAAGTTCAACCTGCAAAAGCTCGTTGGAGATCAAGCTGAAGATACGACGAGCTGTAACTCTTGCCTCTTCTTCGAGCGCGATCGTGTGACCTGACATAGTCGTGGCGCCTGCTTTAGTTGGAACGATAGTTTGTAAACTGCATGTGAATGCCGAAGTCTTTGTCCTTCAGCCTGGCGATAACGTCTTGAAGCGTGTCGCGGTCGCGGCCCGACACGCGTACGATGTCACCCTGGATCGATGCCTGCACCTTTGCCTTGCTGTCCTTGATGAACTTGACGACCTCTTTCGCCTTCTCCTGTGGAATGCCTTGTTGAATTTGCGCGCGCTGGCGGACAGTGCCGCCGGCGGCAGGCTCAATTTTTCCGTAGCTCAGTGCTTTCAGTGGGACACCGCGCCGCACGAGTTTCTGCTGAAGGATATCGTTCATGTTGCGTAGACGAGTTTCGTCTTCAGCACTCAGGACCAGCTCGGTTTTCTCGAGCACGACGTTGGCTGCGCTTCCTTTGAAGTCAAACCGCTGGCGCACTTCCTTGAGAGTTTGGTTAAGTGCATTTGTGATCTCAGCGGAGTCGACTTCGGAGACGATATCAAAGGAATTCTGCTGCGCCATTGGTTGGAGAATACCATCAAAACGCCAGCATGTGAAAGTTATCTCATGCTCGAAAACACACAAAAATACAAAGCGCTTTGCTGGATTTAGGGTTTCCGGATCCAGTAAGCCGCAGATGAACGCGAATGAACACAGAGCTGCGTTCATCCGCGTTCATCTGCGGCTTTAATTCAGACGGAAGAACTCGTTGAAGTTTGCAGTTGTAATGCGCGCGATCTCTTCAATGTCGATGCCGTGCAGCCCTGCCAGGCAGCGTGCAACTTCCACCACGTACGCAGGTTCGTTTCGTTTGCCGCGATACGGTATAGGGCTCAGGTATGGACAGTCAGTCTCGATCAGCAGCCGATCGAGCGGGACCGCGCGTGCAATCTCTCGCAGCTCTTCAGCTTTCTTGAACGTCACGATCCCGGAGAATGAGATCATGAATCCCAGCTCGACTGCACGTTGGGCCAGTTCCCTGCTTCCGCTGAAGCAATGAAAAATTCCACGACGCTCGGCGCCATCGTAATCAGTCTTTAAGATGTCGATTGTCTCGGCTTCTGCTTCGCGTGTATGAATCACGATCGGCAGGTTGCATTCGCGCGCCGCCCGAAGCTGTCGTTTGAACACCGCCATCTGCACGTCACGTGGTGAATTGTCGTAGTGAAAATCGAGACCGATCTCGCCCCACGCGATTACACCTTGGCTCTGTGTGAGTGTCTTGATTCTCGCTTCAGCCTCGTCATCGTAAAGGCGAGCATCGTGTGGATGAGTGCCGATCGCCGTGTAAACCGACTCGTAACGCTTCCCTAGCTCAACTGCCCGTTCGAGCGCACCACTCTGCGGATCGCCTGTGCCGACGTTGAGGATAGTCGACACACCCGCAGCTCCTGCACGCGCTATGACTTCATCACGATCGGCGTCAAACTCCGGGCCATCAATGTGCGCGTGAGAGTCGATGAACATCCGTTTACTTCAGGCGCGCGCCGTTTGGAACGTCTTCGGTGAACGTGGCGATCACAGGACGTCCTTCTTCGCCGTACGATGCAGCGACCACCATTCCCTGCGACTCCAGCCCGCGCAGTTTCCGCGGCTTGAGATTCGCAACAACGACGACCTTGCGACCGATCAGTTTCTCAGGCTCGTAGTACTGCGCGATGCCTGCAAGCACCTGTCGCGGTTGCTCCTCGCCGATGTCGATCTTCATCAGCAGCAGCTTGTCCGCCTTCGGCACTCGTTCGGCGGACAACACCTGGCCCACGCGTAGATCGACTTTCGCGAAGTCGTCGATCTCGATGAAACTCGTCACGCCGACTGCGTCAGCTTCAGTTGCGTGCGTCATCGGCGGCTCCGGCCTCGGTGCCGGCGCTGGTTCTGCTGGCACCTGTTGACCACTATTGATCTCAGCCATCGTCTTCGCCTTGTCGATACGCGGGAAAATCGGCTGCACGTCGCCGATCGGCGCGCCTTGTTTCAACTCGCCCCACTTCAAATCCGCCGGATTAACCTGACCGGGTGAACCCTCGAGACCCAACTGGTTCCACATCGCGCGGCTCGCCTCCGGCATCACCGGAAACAACAGAACACACAACCATCGCAGCGACTCCGCCGCGCGATAAAGCACGACGCCGAGCGTCTGTTTCTGGTTTTCGTCTTTTGCGAGGTCCCATGGCTTCGCGTCGGTGATCATCTTGTCGACACGTGCGATCACGGACCATGCGGTTTCGAGTGCACGGCTGAACGCAAGGTTCTCGAAGTGCATTAGAAACTGGTCGCGCGCGGTTTCGATGAAGCCCGCGACCGTCGTTTCGTCAGTATCGACTCCGGTTCGTTTTGCGAGCAGCAGTTTCTCTTCGGGAATCACTCCCGAAGGAATTCGCGAATCGCAATAACGCGCGATCATCGTGAGCGTGCGGCTGGAGAGGTTTCCCCAACCGCTCGCAAGATCGCTGTTCGCGCGATCAATCAAAGCTTCGTAGCCAAAGCGTCCGTCCTGTCCAAACACCATCTCGCGCAGGCAGAAATAACGAATCGCGTCGATGGAAAAGTGCTTGTGGAGGACGTCGAGCTCGACAGTGTTGCCGAGTGTTTTCGACATCTTGCGGCCGTTCGGATCGACCCACATTCCATGCGCCACGATCGCACGCGGCAGTTGCACGCCCGCAGCGAGCAGGAACGCAGGCCAGTAGACCGCGTGAAAACGCAGAATGTCTTTGCCGACCAGGTGCAACGCCGGCCAGAACTTTTCAAAACCGACAGCTTCTTCACGTGTCTTGTTGCCGTAGCCGATCGCGGTGATGTAATTCGAGAGCGCGTCGAACCAGACGTACATCGTGTGCGCCGGATCGTCAGGAACCGGCACGCCCCAGCTCACAGACGTTCGCAAACGACTGACCGACAGATCCTGCAGCCCGCCACGCACGAAACTGATCACTTCATTCCTTCTCGCTTCGGGCCTGACGAAGTCGGGCTGGCTTTCAAACACCGACAACAGCGCTTCCGCGTAGTCGGCGAGACGGAAAAAGTAGCTCTCTTCCGAAATGCGATCCAGAGGCGTGTCGTGAATGAGGCACGTCGGTGGATCGCCTTTCTGATACTCGTCTTCGGTCTTGTAAGCAGCGCATGCGGCGCAGAACCAGCCTTCGTAATGGCCCTTGTAAATCGCGTCGTTGCCTTTCGGTGTTTTGGCCTTTGCCACCTGGCGCCACAGCTCGCTTACGCCTTCGTAGTGAAAAGGCTCGGTGGTGCGCATGAAGATGTCGTAACCGCCGTGTTCGGTGTCTAAACCAAACTTGCTCGTCATCTCCTTGAAGTAATTGACGACGAAGTCGGCCTGTTGTTTCGGACTGCGTCCGGCTTTCTGTGCCGCGCGTTCGATGTTGATTCCGTGTTCGTCTGTTCCGGTCAGGAAATAGGTTTCGATGCCGCGCTGCCTTTTTGCACGCGCGATCGTGTCGGCGACGATCATCGTGTAGAGATGACCGAGATGCGGCAGGCTGTTGGCGTAGTAGATTGGTGTCGTGACGTAGAAGGTTTTCATTAATCGAGAAGAATAGGTCGAATAGGTCCTATAGGACCTATAGGTCGTATTAGGTTTTTAATCCTTTCCTTTGATCAGGGCCATTGCTTCGGCGCGGGTGCGCGGGTCGGAGCGGAAGCCGCCGAGCACCGCTGAAGTCACGGTTTTTGCACCGGCTTTTCTGACACCGCGCAATGTCATGCACGTATGCTCGGCTTCGATCACAACCATCACGCCGAGCGGTTTGAGCCCCTCGAAAAGTGTATTTGCAATATCGGTCGTCAATCTTTCCTGAAGCTGTAGGCGGCGCGAAAACGTTTCTGCGAGCCGTGCGAGCTTCGAAATGCCAAGGATGCGGCCACCCTTCGGGATATACGCGATGTGACAGCGACCGACGAACGGCGCGAGGTGATGTTCACACAATGAAGCGATGCTGATGTCTTTGACGATCACCATCTCATCGTGTGTATCACCCGGCAGTGGAATGACGTGCTGATGCGGATCTTCGCGCATGCCGGACGTCAGTTCAGCATACATCTCGGCCACGCGCTGCGGAGTTTCCACCAGACCCGGACGCTCCGGATCCTCGCCGATGCCTTTAAGAATCAGCTCAACTCCCTGTTTAATTAAGTCGAGGTCTACTGTTGACATAAGAACGCAACCCGCGCCGCATCTTCAACCACTTTTACCGGCACACCGGCCTTCGCAGCGGCCGCGCGGCACTGCTCAAACTCCGGCATCTCATTTACTCTCCGCCCATCCAGACGGGCTACTTTAACATCAATCATTCCATACTGCGTTTCGACCTGAACTACGCTTCGTTCGAGCGCCCGCCTGGCGACCTCATAGCTCCGCACGCCGAGCGTCGTTGTTTCCATAAACAACAACTTCATCACCGCTTCCTTTTGATCCGGCCTGCATAACACTGACAACAGCACGCCGGGGCGATTCTTCTTCATCTGCACCGGCGTGAAGAAACAATCGAGTGCTCCTATCTCGAGGACGCGGTCCATCACATGGCCCACGATCTGGGGCGATGCATCGTCGAGGTTCGTCTCGAGCATCCAGAGCTTTTCATCCGCGACATCCGCGGCAGTCTCACCTAACAACACGCGCAGCACGTTCGGAAAATCCTGGTACTCGCGCGTGCCTGCGCCGTAACCCATGCCCTCTGACGTCATTTGCGGAATTGGACCATACTCATTGCAAACCGTCGTGATGATTGCTGCGCCGGTTGGCGTTAGAAGCTCGCCTTTGATGTCTGTCGAATAAAACGGTACACCTTTTAACAGTTCCGCAACCGCAGGCGGCGGAATCGGAAAGCGACCGTGGGCCATCTGGACCATGCCACTCCCGACGTGCAGCGGCGAGCACACGAAGCGTTCAATATCCAGGTAATCAAAACAAATAGCAGCACCGACTACGTCAACGATCGCATCAAGTGCGCCGACTTCATGAAAGTGAACGTGATCGATCGGTTCATTGTGTACGCGGGCCTCCGCCTCAGCCAACCGTGTGAAAACCCTTAACGAAAGTTGCTTGACATAATCCGTCAAATCCGAGGCTTCGATGATCTGCCTGATATCCGAAAGATGACGATGTTTGTGCTCGTGCGCTGTTTCAACTCGCGCGTACGTCGCACTCAACCCGGAGCGGTTCACGGTTTCAAAGTCGATACTGAATCCATCAACACGAAGCAACGCGAGTTGTTGGCGCAGGTAATTCGCATCAACACCGGCGCCGACCATCGCGCCGAGAATCATGTCGCCACTGGCGCCTGCAAAACAGTCGAAGTAGAGAGTTTTCATATTGAAAGTAAAGGCAACACCTCGCCCGCCTTGCCTGTGATCACTTCGTCGCACAAGTCCGATAGCGGCGTGCGTTCGGGATTCACTTCGCAAACGTACGCGCCTGCGGACTTCGCGAGCTCAGGGATCCCTGCAGCGGGATAGACCAGCCCTGACGTTCCGATCACAAAACACAACTCACAATGCAACGCACGATCGGCGGCAAACTCGAACGCGCCGCGAGGCAGCATCTCACCGAACAACACGACGTCAGGTCGCAACGCGCTGCCACACTCCCAGCACGCATCGGGACGTTCGTTCGGCGGCGAGTCGAACACAGACCCGCAAGTCGTGCATCGTGCGCGCCAGATGTTGCCGTGAAGTTCGATTACCTTACGGGAGCCGGCTTTCTGGTGCAGGCCGTCGATATTCTGCGTAACGAGCGTGAACTCGGCAAAGCGGTCCTGCCAGCGTGCAATCTCACGATGCGCCGCGTTCGGCTCGATTTCCTTCATGAAACCGCGGCGATAGTCGAACCATTCCCAGACCGCCGGCAGGTCGCGCTCGACCATCTCGGCAGACGAAATGACGTCGAAAGGCATTCCTTTCCACACCGTCGTATTGCCGCCGCCGCGAAACGTCGGAACGCCTGATTCGGCCGACACGCCCGCCCCCGTGAGCACAAGCACGCGGCTGGCTTCCGCCAGCAGCCGCCGCAATTCCGGGGAAATCTGCATGTGAAGCGATGGTACCAGATAGCTGTTTATAGGGC
>DASTQB010000279.1:0-3583 GCA_035761985.1 Pyrinomonadaceae bacterium | reverse complement strand
CAAGCTAAAGAGGAATGATCATGAAAGCAATTGCAGTCAAACCCGGAGTTCCAAACACAGTGCATCTGGCGGAGCTGCCGGCCCCGAAAGTCAGCGATGTTCCCAACGGTCGTGGAGTGCTCGTGCGGGTGCTGCGCGTTGGTGTGGATGGTACGGACAAAGAGATCAACGCCGCGGAATACGGTCAGGCGCCGCCGGGATACGATTTTCTGATCATTGGTCATGAAAGTTTTGGACAGGTTGAAGCCGTTGGTCCAAACGTAACAGAGGTCAAGCCCGGTGATTATGTAGTGGCAACAGTTCGACGGCCGGGTTCAAGCATTTACGACCTGATCGGGACGAACGACATGACCACTGACGACACGTACTTCGAGCGTGGCATCAATCTGCGTCACGGATACATGAGTGAATACTACGTCGACGACGCTGAATTTATAGTGAAGATCCCTCAGGGGTTGAAAGAAGTCGGCGTGCTGCTCGAGCCAACAACGGTCGTGGAGAAAGGCATTGCGCAGGCCTATGAGATCCAACGCCGCCTGCGAGTGTGGAAGCCGAAACGTGCCGCGGTGATGGGTGCTGGAACAATCGGTTTACTCGCCACTCTGGTTCTGCGCCTCAAGGGATTGCAGGTGACTACGTTTGGCAAGACGCCGAAACCTTATCTGAATTCGGATCTCATCGAAGCGATCGGCGCCACGTACCAATCGACGGATGATCTTTCGATCATCGAAGGTGCAAAACAGTATGGCCCATTCGACCTCATCTTCGAAGCGACGGGTTTCTCGCCGGTTGTTTTCGAGAGCATGCAAGCGCTGGGGAAGAACGGCGTGCTGGTGCTGTCGAGTGTTACAGGCGGCGATCGCATGGTCGAAGTGCCGGCCGACAAGATCAATCTTGAATTCGTGCTGGGAAATAAAGTGATGGTTGGGACCGTCAATGCAAACCGCGAATACTTCGAAATGGGCGTGAAGGACCTTGCTCAGGCCGAGGCGGAATATCCCGGATGGCTTTTGCGTTTGCTGACGCATCCGGTCCGCGGCCTCGAAAACTATGAGGAGCTGTTCGCGAAGCTCACTAATCCGAATGGGGCAATCAAGGTGTTCTGCGAAGTCGCAGAGCTGTAGATACAGCAATGGGTAGACGGGGTTGCGCTCGGCGGCGTTTTCGACAGGATTCATGATGGTCCATGGACTTACAGAAAATCATGTTAATCCTGCGAATCCTGAAATCCTGTCTCTGTTTGACAGGATTCCATGATTTTCATGATTTCGCTCATGCACCTCTCGCCCGCGGGGAACGATGACTACAACTGCATCACATCAACCGAAACGGGTTCTAATTCTGGGAAGTGGCTTTGGCGGGCTTTACACCGCACTGCATCTCGAGAAGAAACTTCGTCGCGCTTCTCACGTCGAGGTGACCCTCGTTAATCGCGACAATTTTTTTCTCTTCACGCCGATGTTGCACGAGGTTGCTGCCGGCGATCTCGACGTGACTCACATCGTCAATCCAGTGCGGAAGTTGCTGCGGCGCTCGCATTTCTTCAATGGAGACATCAAGGCGATCAACCTGACGGAACGTAAAGTTATTGCCACTCACGCAGACGACAATCACGATCACGAACTACGTTACGATTATTTGGTCCTGGCGCTCGGCTCAGTCACCAACTTTTACAACCTTCCCGGCCTTGCGCAGAGTGCCTTGACGATGAAATCGCTCAGCGATGCGATTCTCCTGCGCAGCCGTCTCATCAAGAATCTGGAAGATGCGGACTTCGAATGTTCACGCGAGGACCGTTCACGCCTGCTCACTGTAGTTGTCGCGGGCGGTGGGTTCGCGGGCGTGGAAACAATAGCGTCGGTGAATGATTTCATTCGCGAGGCCATTCGTTACTACCCACGACTCACTCCGAATGAACTGCGCATTGTGCTGATCGAAGCAGCCGAAGCCATCCTGCCCGAACTGGGACCCAAGCTGGGCGCCTATGCTCAGGAGAAGCTGGCCCAACGTGGTGTCGAGTTGCGGATGAAGACCGCAGTTAAGAGTGTTTCCGAGGGTGAAGTGACCCTCAGTGATGGCTCAACGATCAAGACTAACCTGCTTGTTTGGACAGCAGGCGTGTCGCCGAATCCACTGCTGACAACGTTGGAGTGTTCGAAGGAACGAGGTCGACTGATAACTAACGAGTTTTTGGAAGTCGAAGGTTGGCCGGGAGTTTGGGCGCTCGGTGATTGTGCGGCAGTGCCTGATTCATCTACCGGAAAGTTCTGTCCACCAACTGCACAGCACGCGCTTCGGCAGGGGAAAGTCGTCGCGGGTAACATCGTCGCTGCGATTACCGGTGGACGTAGGCGACCTTTCGCATTCAAGACGATTGGCGCGCTGGCGTCTATCGGTAAACGAACGGGCGTCGCACGTATATTTGGAGTGAACTTTTCCGGTTTTGTGGCCTGGTGGTTATGGCGAACGATTTACCTCAGTAAACTTCCTCGCTTCGAGAAGAAGGTGCGCGTGGCTCTTGATTGGGCGCTCGATCTACTGTTCTCGAAAGACCTGGTCCAGTTCGTCGACGCAAAACCCGGCAATCGTGAACCTACTGCAAGAACACAGCAAACAAACGCCGGAGTTCAGGTGACATAAAGGAGGTTGGGATAATGATTGAGTTGGACCAGGAAATCTGTCGCGATCTGAATGCGGCTCTATCGCGCGAATGGCTTGAGACAAACGGAATCGGCGGGTTTTCGTCTTCCACGATTTCAGGTCTGAATACTCGCCGTTATCACGGTTTACTTACTGCGGCGACGCGGCCGCCGGTCGGCCGTTTTGTTCTGCTGTCGAAACTCGAAGAAACACTCCTGATCGATGGCCGCCGCTATGAACTGTCTGCAAATCAATATCCAGGCGTGATACACCCGCAGGGCTTTGCATATCAGACAGGCTTTCGTCTCGATCCGTTTCCAACATTCACGTACGAGATCGAAGGCACACGCATAGAGAAGTCTGTCTTCATGGTCTTCGGTGAGAACACGACGGTGGTTCAGTATGAGTTGGAGCAGTCCGGCATTCACAAGGACATCAAACTGGAAGTTCGACCGCTTATTGCATTCCGCGACTACCACAGTACGACACATGAGAACGGTGTACTTAGTCCACACATCGAAATCGAAAACAATCAAACAACGTTTAGACCATACAACGGTCTTCCCGCGCTCCATCTCGCGCACGATCCGGCAGAGCTTGATCGAAACGGTTTTTGGTATCGAAATTTCCAGTATGCGGTTGAACAGGAACGTGGATTGGATTTTGCAGAAGACCTGTTCAGTCCGTGTGCGCTTACATTTGATTTGAATACGGCGAACACGGTGAGCATCATCGCTTCAACCGAGCGACATGAGGCGGCCAATGCCGGCGCATACCGTCAAACTGAGATTGAGCGAAGGTCCGCTATCAACAAATCGACCAATGACCTCGTCGCGTTATTGACGACCGCTGCGGATCAATTCGTCGTCGCGCGCGAACGTGGGGAGACAGTCATCGCCGGATATCACTGGTTTGCCGATTGGGGCCGCGACACGATGATCGC
>DASTQB010000278.1:0-6778 GCA_035761985.1 Pyrinomonadaceae bacterium | reverse complement strand
TCATCGATTGGAAACAAAGTGATACTGCGCAAGCAATGCCAGACGGTGCTTACCTCGTAGTAGTTACTGTCAGAGATTTCAAAGGAAATTTAAACCAGCGATTGGCGGCACTGGTCCTGCAAAACGGCAAACTTCAGCTTCAAAATCAGAACCGTGCCGAACTGACCGCTGCGCAGACGCAGGCGGTGGAAACCAGGCGACAGGGTAAAAAGGTAATAATGAATGAAGGCGACGATGCTGTTTCGATTCTGCAGGATGGAAAAGAGCGTGCAGTTGTTGTCACCGCGCACGACGGCAACGACGGTAAGGTAAACAGCAGCAGTGGTAGTTTAACTTTCACCACCGGCAACCTCTTTTCAAACCATGAAAAAGAACAGCTGCGAATTACACCCGAAGGTCGAGTTGGTATCGGAACGAAGACTCCCGAAGCGACTCTCGACGTCGCGGGCACGATCAAAGCGCGTGGGATTCAGTTTCAGGACGGCACGATCCTCAACTCAGCTACAGCTCTGCCCGAGAGACAAGTGCCCGGCGATGGCCGCAGCGGTGGCGGTGGCAGCACGCCTTCCGGAACAACCATGATCACCGCCATCAACGATCCTGCAACCACCGGTGTAATCAACGACAATCGCGTTTCACTGAATCTCGCGCGACTGGCTTACGTTGAATCAAGCTTCATCAAGTTTACGCCGGCCGCCGAACAGGTTTCGATCGGCGACGCAAACGGCACCGCGCCAATGATCAACCTGCGCGGCGGTTCCACTTGCTGCGCTGGACCAGGCAGCCACACGCCCGCGTGGTTCAAGGTGTTTCAGAACGGCAGCTTCGTCGCCACAGGCAACCTCGGTATCGGCGTCCCGCCGATGCAGGGCCGCGGTTATCGCACTTCGTGGGACAGCTACAAGGGCGCTTTCCGTTCGGGCTACGCCGAGGCCGAGTGGGACGATGCGAATGTCGGTTTCTTCTCGTGGGCGGGCGGCAGCAACTCGACCGCGAGTGGTCTCTACTCGCTTGCGTTCGGCGACACTAACAAGGCCCTGAGCACGAGCAGCATCGCTTTCGGCAGCGGCAACGAGGTCAGAGGCGCGGCGGGTTTCTCGGCCGGCGCGGGTAATCGTGCGTGCGATACGTACAGTGTCGCGTTTGGCAACAGAGCGATTGCAGGTGGACCACTTGTAGACGGTCGTTGTGATCCCGATGACTTCAACCGGCGAGGCCTCGCCGCAGTCGCAATGGGTTTCAACGTTACTGCCGATAACGATTACTCGTTTGCTTTTGGAAAGTTTGCTTCAACCAATGGCTTCAGCGGAACTTTTGTTTGGGGCGACGGATCAGCCACGAGCAGTACGCAAACATTCACAGCGAGTGCGAACAACGAGTTTGCAGCGCGAGCGAGCGGTGGTTTTCGTTTCCGCACGAACCTCGGTGGTACGACTGGTTGCAATCTTCCGGCAGGATCCGGAGTTTTCATTTGCACGTCGAGCCGTGCCACGAAGGAAAATTTTCTGGCCGTGAGTGGCGCTGACGTTTTGTCGCGGCTGAAAGACATCGAAGTGAGCACGTGGAACTACATCTCTGAAGGACGCAAGGTCCGTCACATGGGACCGATGGCTGAAGATTTCTTCAAGGCTTTCCAGTTGGGCACAGGGAATACGGCGATCGGTGTCCAGGATCTTACGGGCGTGAGTCTTGCGGCGATCAAGGAGTTGGACCAGCGGACGACTGAGCTTCGGCAGAAGACTGCGGAAGTCGAACAGCTCCGCGAGCAGGTCAACCAGCTTGAACGACGCCTCGCCACGCTCGAACAGTTGCTGACGAAACCTCAGTAAAGAAAGTTGGCACAGGATTACAGGATTAGCCGGATTCAGTCTGGTAAATCCTGTAATCCTGTCTGGCCCTTTTCGGATGGGGCTGCCGTGGCTTAACGCAACTGCGCGGTCTGGCTGGCCGAGGTGATTTGGAATTTCCAGTTCTCGATCGGGGTTCCTTTCGTTTGCAGGTTTGACGTCAGGTAGTAGAGACGTTGCGTGGCTGGGGAGTTGGGCGCTTGCGTGAAGCGGTCGCGCAGGAAGTATGGCGGTATGGATTGATAGTTGAGCGTTGCGGTGATGGTTACGTTTCGCGCCGCGAAGGCACTCAATGGGATCTCATATCGCACGACGCTCGTTCCGCTTCCATCCGCGTATGAGGGATCGCTGCCGACGCTGACGGGATACGTTTCATGAAGGTAATCTGCGGGAATGAACGACGAGCCGTCCGCTTTGCGTGGACCAGTTTTGGACCACCCAAACGGCAACAGCCGGTTGTCTTTCAACTGAAAATCGCGCCTCAGAAAACTCGTCGTCATCACGCACTGAATGTTCAGGTTTAGCTCCTCGTAAATCTGAACCTGGTCCTGACGCGTGATCGCCGTGCCGGTGTTCTTTTGAGTGTCCCAGAAGAAGTGTGGCTGGTAGTGCTGCGGGTTCACGCCGGGCTGATACTTGTTGTTGCAGCCGGTGGGATAATTGTGATCCGCGGGCTTGCTGCCGTCTTTGTAAACGTCGAAGAGTTCGGACGCGAGGCGTTCAATGCCGGTGCCGTTCATGATCACGCCGAGCTCATTCGTACAACCCGAACACCAGACAGTCTTACCACTCTCATTATCAACTACACGAAATTCCAAAAACGCGCGACGAAACCCGACGCCACTCGGCAGACGATGTCCCGCCTTGTTTGTCACTTTCACATCCGCGATCAGTTTCTGATTACTGATCGTAGCCGGCGACACTGACACTTCGGCCGTAGAGTTCTGCGCCTGTTGCACAAAAGCATCGATGGCCGTGCTTAGATCGTCGAGTCCCGACATGTAATCGTTTTGCCTGACGCCCAGAATCGGGTTCGCGAGTATGTTGCTCCCGTTCGATTTATACGGCGACATGTACTGGCGAAATATCTCCAGGAGCGTGACGTTCATTCCCTGAAACTGGTGACGAACAAAACCTTTATCGCGGAAGCGAACGCGAATCTTTTCATCGGGTAAGCGGTTGCCGGTCTGCGGATACTGATCGTCTTCGATAAACGCAATCGGCTGCTGGATCAACGGAATGTTCAGCGTGCCCTTCGAGTTGCTGTACTTCGTAGGCATGTGACAGTTCTGGCATGTCTGCGCTTTTGAATTTGTGCCGACCTCGTTCTGGTATCCACTGTTGAGCCACTCGAGATACGTCACCTGCTCGAGATGCGGTTTGTTCGGATCTGCGTCGGGATTGTCCATCAGCGGCAGGTTGATCGTGTGGCAGTTGCCACACATGCGCGAACTCTTGATGTACGGATCGTGCTTAGGCTTGATGCCCATGGCATTGTTCATCGGGTCTGTAACAATCTCGTCATCCTTGAATGGTCCAAAAATTTCTCGCGGATTGCCGGTCGTGAAATTACCCGTGATCCTGGTTTTGAGAAACTCCTCAAACGGAACCTTGTCCTCGACGATGCGATGGCACGCCATGCAGCTAACGCCGTCACGCGCCAGCGCTCCATAGATGTACGCGTTCTTATCGCTCGGTTGCGGATTCGAATCGTAAGTCGCGTAGACTATCTCCCGCTCGAAATCACCTTTGCCTGGACCACCGTGATCGTCATCCATCCGGCGCTTGCCCATCACGCCGTGACACTTAAAGCACGTGTTGTTGATCTGCTTGATCTTCTCCGCCACCTTCGCCGGATCATTTTTGAAGAACTCTTTGACGAACTCGATTTCACTGTCGAGTTGTGCGTAGAAAATCGGATCGCGACCGGCGAGACCCATCGGCGACCAGCGCCACTCGCCGTACGGCGAAACGTTCATCACAGGCGTTGAACCATCCGCCTGTTTCGTTCCCGTGTAAATCATGACGTTGCCGTACGTGCCGCCGCTGTGACAACCCATGCACTGATCTGAAGTAAGAAACTGATTGGGATTCGGAGATGGTGCGGGCTTCGACTCCGTCGTTCCGATGTTCTGCGGAAACACGTGATCGTAAGTCTCTCCAGGAAACTTCTTCACTTTGTCGAGCGGCACTGGCCCGATCGAGTTATAGAAAGCGACGAACTGTTGACTGAGAGTCGGAGTGCCGAGCAGCGCCATCTGTCGAAACAGCGACTGCTCCTGCACGTCGCTTGAGTCGGTGTTGTGTCCGGCGGTCGCAACGTCGCGATCGCTTGCCGCTGATTCGGCACACGGTTGGGCAGGAGCTGAGCTGTGTGCGCTTACGGGCGCGGTCGCCCACGAGAGATCGATGAAGTAAGAATCCGGATCGCCGGGGAAGCCCTTGATGTTGTTTGCGTAAGTGAACGTATGCTCCCGCGCCGCGGAAGCATGGCACCTCACGCAGTAGAGTCCGAACCCTGCATACGGAACGGCAAACGGAGGATTGTTGTTGTCGACGCATTGAGCATCCCAGATCTCGGCCCAGTACCAACCGTCCTGCGATCCTTTACTGTCTTTGATCATTATGGTCCAACCGTTGATCTTGCTGGGCGGCCCGAGCTGGTACCTCGCTACGGGCGGCGTGTACTGTTCCTTAACGATCATCGATCCATCCGGAATCGCACGGTTCGCATCGTTTCGGATGAGCCAGTCGATCACGGCAGGCGAGTAATAGATTTTGACAGTCGGGTGCACACCGTAGCTGACACCGTTAACATATGGTCCAGTGTCACGGAGACGTTTATCTTCACACCACTTCAGGTCTCGATACTTCCCACTCGTGAGAAATGTCTTGAGGTGTGCTTGAAACTCCGGAAGTTTTGCAGGAAGAAACTTACTGGGCAGCGGCAATCCGCTTTCCGGTGCCTTCGCGCATGGTGACGTTTGAGCCTGGGTTGACGGCGTGATGATGATTAGAACAGAAACGAGGATCAAACATGGGATCAGACGTTTACCCAGCGATCGGATTTTCATGTTTCAGCTCCGGGATGGACAAAGAGTGAAGAAGAACGGTGACCTTGATCTTTTCAGACGCAGGCAATGTATATTGCAGCCTAAAGAGCGTCAAGGTTTTTGGACAGGATTACAGGATTGAAAAGATTCACATGAAGCTGGCGCTAATCTTCACTGCGTTGTTCGGCTTTGCGGCACAAGGCTCGTCATCGCCGATCTTCAAAGAGGTTGGTGGACAGGTTGGGCTGAGGTTTCAGCACTATAACGGGATGACGGGGAAGTTTTACTTGCCGGAGATCACGGGAAGTGGAGCAGCGCTATTCGATTTTGATAACGATGGCGATCTGGATGTGTTTCTGGTCCAGGGCAACGTGCTCGAGCCGAATACTCGACCTGCAAACACGCTCTTCCCGTGGCGTGGTGCCGAGCCGCCGCGCGGCAGGCTCTTCCGAAATGATCTCACCGCCGGAAAAAACGGGCGCCTGACGTTTACAGACGTGACTCAGAGCAGCGGCATCGTCGCGAACGGTTACGGCATGGGCGCAGCCGTCGGCGACATCAACAACGACGGTTTGCCTGATCTGTATTTGTCGAATCTCGGTTCGAATCAGATGTACGTGAACAAAGGTAACGGCCGATTTGTCGATGTGACGAAGGAGAGCGGTACTGACGATCCACGTTGGACCACGAGCGCTTCATTTTTCGACTACGACCGCGACGGCTGGCTGGACCTGATGATTGTTAACTACGCGGATTTCTCCGTCACGAACAGTCCAAATTGTTACGCGGCAACGACGGCGCGTGATTACTGCACGCCGCGTGTTTTCCGCGCGCCGGGTAATCGTCTGTTTCGCAACAAGGGCAACGGAGTTTTTGAAGATGTGACCGCAGCCGCTGGCGTCGATAAAGAGTTTGGCCATGGATTGGGAATCGTGACCGCGGATTTCAACGACGACGACTGGATCGACATCTACGTTGCGAACGATGGAGATCCCAACCAGCTATGGATCAACCAGAAGAACGGCACGTTCACCAACGAGGCGCTTTTAGCAGGCGCGGCGGTTAACAGAAACGGGCAGACGGAGGCGGGCATGGGCGTGGATGCGGGAGATTTCGACGGCAGTGGCACCGAAGACATCTTCATCACTCACTTGATGGACGAAACCAACACGCTTTACGTCAACCTGGGCCAGACGCTTTTTGAAGATCGCACTCGCGAAAGTGGACTGGGAATGCCCGGTCGTCGTTTTACCGGTTTCGGTACGTTCTTCTTTGATTACGACAACGATGGCTGGCTGGATCTGTTTGCGACGAACGGCGCTGTTCAACTGTTACCGGATCTGGTTCGTAAGAAGGATCCGTTTCCTTTGGGCCAACCCGATCAGCTTTTTCGCAACACGGGGAAGGGAAGTTTTGTCGAGGTCATGGACCAGGCGGAGCTTCAGCCTCTCGAAGTCGGACGCGGCGCTGCTTTCGGTGATGTTGACAATGACGGCGATACAGACGTGCTGGTTACTAACAACAATGGTCCGGCAAGGTTGTTCCTGAACCAGGTAGGCAACAGGAACCACTGGTTAGGACTGCGGCTCGTGAGCAAAAACGGTACAGACATGCTGGGCGCGCGGGTTGATGTCGTTGTCTCGAAGGATCATGTTTTACGACGGCGGGTGAGGACTGACGGCAGCTATCTTTCCGCAAATGATCCGCGCGTGCTGGTGGGACTCGGCGCTGCGACTCGCGTTCAAGCAGTGCGTGTGCGCTGGCCGGATGGAACACTCGAAGAATTCAGGGACGTGCCAGTTGGTAAGTACACAACGCTGAAACCGAACAAATGAAATCTGTTCTTTTAATCATCTGTATCTTGTTTACGCAGACGAT
>DASTQB010000277.1:0-16606 GCA_035761985.1 Pyrinomonadaceae bacterium | reverse complement strand
GCCCCGAGATCGAGCGCGCGGTTTATCTCACGTTCAGTGTTTGCCTGCACCACAACCGGCATGCGCCCTTCGATCACGGGAACAAGCGCGGCGAGCGAACGATCAGTCTCAGGACGGCGCGTGCCGCGTGGCGCTCGATCGTAGATCTGCATTGCGTCGCGATAGCGTTGCGCGTCGAGCATCATCTGTCGCAGCGTTGCGATCACGCCCATCAGCGAACCCGGATAACCACTACGCAGCGGAGTGAAACCGACGTGCATCGCAACGGGCGAACGCACGATCATCTGTTGCGGCGTTTCACCGGAAAGGTTGATCAACGCCGATTGGCCCATCCAGATGCCGGAGCGCGGCGACGCGAGCGCTGTAGTGATCCCGGCGCTGCGCCACGATTCGATCTCTGTGCCGCCCGGACGGATCACGTCTTCAACCATCTCTTCGGGTTGAAGGCCCTCGGGTTGAGTGGAGTTTGGACCACCGGGTGTCGGTGGTGGCGGCGCTGCGAAGAACGCGGCAGGACCACCACCTGGAGATCCTGAAGGCGATGCTTCGGGGACCGCAAGGTTTGTGTGTGAATCGATCAAACCCGGATAGACCGTCAAGCCGTTGCCATCGATCACGCGAGCATCCGCGGGCGCGTTCACGTTTGCGCCGGCAGCGGCGATCAAACCGTTGCGGATGACCACCGTGCCTCGTTCGATTACAGGTCCTGAAACCGTAACGATGCGGGCGTTAGTGATGGCGTAAGTGTCGATCGCGCTGCGTTGCGCGTTGGTGTTTAAGTTGAAGGTGAGCGGTACCAGCGAAAACGCCAGCAACGCGACAATAAGGCGCGCACGGACTTTTGGCATAAGTGACCAAATTCCCATCGTTTGAGTTGCGAAAGCAGAGGAAAGATGGCGGGAAAGATAGCACAGATTGCACGGATCCTGAATCGTAATCCGTGCAATCCGTGTTACGGCTTAGCGGTTTGAGTTGCCGTTTGCGTTGCGGTTTCCGTTTGCGTTTGCGTTACCGGAACTGACCGTCAGGTTGTTTCTGACGTTAGTTACGCCTTCGACGGCCCTGGCAACAGTCTGCGCGCGTGTTTTCTGGGCTTGCGTCGCGACCGTTCCTGACAGTGTTACGACACCGTTGTCAACGTCGACGTTGATCGTCGAATCGCGTAGATCGTCGGCGGTGGCGAGTTCGAAGCGAGTCTTTACCCACAGCCAGCCGTCGTTTGCACCGCTACCGACAGTGCGGCCGGATTCACGAGCTTCGCGAGCGTATCGATCCCTGTCGCGTTCGTATTCCTCGCGCGTGGGCGCTCGGCCCGTGGTTGTGTTGGCGTTAGTGTTAGCGTTGGCATTCGCGGCGGGCGTGGCCCGGTTAGCATTCAGATTCGAATTGGCGTTGACGTTGGCGTTTGCGTTGGTGTTGGCTGTCTGGTCACAAGCCAGTGACAACAGTGCAAATGCGGCCAAGGCCAGAAGTCCCGTAGTTCTGCGTATCATCTTTTGCGAAATCCTCCTTGCAAGTGAACGTTCCTGAAAGGGGGTGAGCAAACAGCGGGCCGAAACGCAGGGCAGGTCGGGCTTAATAGGTCGTATAGGTCATATAGGTCCTGTAAGACCTATTTCTAAGCTACCACTTAACTGTTCCTTCTTTTGTTGTGTCGATTTCGGCAACTTTTGGTGCGTCGCCGAAGAGGTAGCCTTTGATGTTGTCGAAGAGGAAGTTTTGGGCGTCGGGGTTGGTGAGATCCAGACCGTAGTGATTGATGATCTGTGTTTGCTTTTGCAACCAGTCGCGCCAGCAGGGCTGGCAGATCTCGGCTGCTATCCGCTGGCCGAGTTCGTTGGGAAATGGGGCGAATCCGATTGCCGGTCGCTTCTGCCCGCAATGTGTGCATTTGATGTCGTTTGCCATGTGGCGCCTCCTGGATCTTTATAGGTCGTATAGGTCCTATAGGACAGATAGGACCTATTTCGCTGCTTTGATAGCAGCAATCGTATCATCATCCTTCGGCTTGAATAAGCCGAGCGGGCGCACGTCGCTGTGCCGCACGATCCCCTGCCCGTCGATCACGAACACCGAACGGGCAACCTTGCCCGGAATCAACGATCTCGCGCCGTAAAGTTTGGAAACGGCGCCGTCCGAATCCGACAACAGACGCAAAGGCAACTGGTGATGCTCCGCAAACTTTCTGTGCGACTCGATCGAGTCTGAAGAAATTCCAACCACCTCGGCGCCGGTCGCGATGTAGTCGTCCCAACGATCGCGCACCGAGCACATCTGTCTCGTGCAGATCGGAGTTTCATCGCCTGGATAAAACAGCAGCACGACGACTTTGCCGCGATGGTCCGAAAGACGCCAGTCGTTGCCGTTTCCGTCTTTGAGCGTGAAGTCGGGCGCGGGCGTGTTGTTAGCAGGTTTCGTCATCACTTGATCAGGGTTGCGAGTGTGTTGAGCGCTTCTTCGATCTCTTCGTCGGTGTTGAAGAAATGCGGCGACATGCGGAGGCCGGCACGCGGGCGCCAATCGACAAACACTCTTCGCTCCGCGAGGTTTTCGGCAGTCGTTTTTGCGTCGTCGACTCCGATCATTACGGTTCCGCCGCGCCGCTGCTTTTCGACTGGCGTGTTGATGGTCCAACCGCGTTCGCTAGCGTATTCGATCATGAATTGAGTTCTTCGTTCGGACTCGGTGGCGATCTGCGGAACGCCGACCTTCTCGATGATCTCGAGCCCTGGAATCGCGGAGTAGAGTGCGGGAATACTCGGCGTTCCCTGTGCAAACCGTCGCACTGATTTTGCATAACGCATCGGCGCCTGTGCGAAGTCGAAGGGCGAATCGTGGGCGACCCAGCCGGTGAGTCGCGGGCGAAGATCGCGTTGCAGATCCGGGCGGACGTACAGGTAACCGCAAGATGGACCACCACAGAGCCACTTGATCGTGCCGCCGATCAGGAAGTCGACGTTCCAGCCCGTCGCGTCGAGTTCTACGACACCGGCTGACTGGTAAACGTCCAACAGCACGAGCGCGCCTTTCGCGTGCGCGCGTTCGACGATCGCACGCGCATCGACACGATATGAACTGCAATATGACGTGTGTGCGAGCGCGACGAGACAGGTTTCACTGTCGATGGCGTCGAGTATTCGTTCGAGTGGCACTGAAACATCGTCCGACGATGGCACGACTTCAACGCGCGCGCCGATCTGTCGCTGTGCGTCCCAGAAGTATTCCATCGATGGGAAATCGAGGGACGAGGTTACGACCTTGTTTCTGCCGGTGGCTTTGAAGTCGAAACAGGATGCGACGGTTGCGAGTGCGAGTGATGCGTTTGGTTGGATCTGAACTGAACCGGGCTCGCCGCCGAGGATGCGTGCGATACGATCGCCGACGCGTCGCGAGAGTGTCCACCAGCTGGTGGCCCATGCGTCTTCGCTCGTGTGATGTTCCCAGGCGTCGCTGTATTCGATCATCGAGTCGCGCACAGCGCGAGGCACGGGCCCGAGGCTGTGGCTGAGCAAGTGAATGCCCGATGCGAGCGTTGGGAATTCTTCGCGATACCGGTTCATAGAATCTACTTGACAGGATTTCAGGATTTTCAAGATTTACATGATACGTCCTGCTAATCTTGAAAATCCTGAAATGCTGTCGCCGCACGGCGTTGCTTGCGAGCGAGTTGATAAAGTCCCACGCCGGCGATGCCCCAAACAAAGATCAGTTCAACGCTCGTCAGCGACTGGCCGTTGATGCGCTCGCTCAGAGTTTGCGTGGTCAGCACCGCAGTATCCTGGCGCAACTGAATCACGATCATCAGTCCCATCGAAAGCAGCGAGACAACTGCCGCCGCCTGTTGCACTCGACGCGACAAGCCGACCTTTATCTCACCCTCGAGCGACGGGTTCAGCCGCGGGAGGAACAAAAATACAAAGCTATGAATGAAATAAAGCACGACGAGCGCAAACACTGCAACGTTCAACGCGAGCGCAAGCTGTCCGCTGATCAACAAAAGCGCGCAACAGATCAACGTCAGGGTCAAACCGCGGATCGGTGTTGCAGTCGTGGGGTTGATGAATCCGAGCCATCGCGGCGCCAGGCCGTCTGCGACAAACATAATCGCGAGGCGCGATGGGACGAAGATCGTTCCGTTCAATGCGGTCATGATCGCGGCGATCGCGCCGAGTGTGACGAAGTCCGCGGCACCCTCAGGCAAGTAGATCGAAGCGACTTCAGCCATGGGTGCGCCCGCGGCTTGCAGTTGCGCGCCGGGCAACACGCCGAATGAAACGATCGAAGTGAAAACGTAAAAGAGTGCGGTGATCGTGATGCCGTTCAACAGGATCTTCGGAAGACGGCGCGTGCTGTCTTTTACTTCGCCCGCCGTTTGTGCAACTGACTCGAAACCCGCGTACGCGAAAAACAGCGGCAACAGACTCGCGCCAAAACCACTCACGCCATGCGTGAAGAATGGCGTGTAGTTGGACCAGTCGATGACAAACAATCCCGGGACGATCAGGACGAGCAGTGCGAGACATTTCATCGCCGACATCACGACCTGCAGGCGTCCGAACCAGCGTATTCCGATGACGTGTATCGCATAGAACACGACGAGCGCGCCTAACGCCAGGGGCAGACGGAACCGTTGTTCGATGCGATTGCCGCTGAGCGCGATGAGGTATCCGGCGAGTGCGTTGGCGAGATACGCGCCGGCGCCGATGTAAGAAATGATTTTCAGCCACGCGCCGACGTAGGCGAGCCGGAAGCCTTTGAGCGTGCGCGAGATGTGGAGGTATTCGCCGCCGGGTTCGCGACCGAGTGGCGTCGAGAGATATGCGGCGTACGGGATCGAGGTCGCGAGAATCGCGGGCGTCAGGATCAGGTAACCGAGAATGACGCTTGGGCCAGTGAGCGCCCACGCCTGGCTCGTGACCTGAAAGATACCGGCGCCGATGAGGATGCCGATTACGGTCGCGTAAGATTCGAGCGTGCCAAGATCACGGCGTAGACGCATAGGATTCCACCATTGGTTTGCCAGGATTTCAGGATGAAACAGGATTTACATGTAAATCATTTGAATCATGTCATCTTGTTCAAGACTTTTTCGGCACTTTCCACGCCAACTACAGGGAGCTTCTGCGAATCAATCAGCCCGAGTTGGACCAGCACCGACGCCTGGTCCCAGTAGATGTGCTCGTGCGCCAACTTGCCGTCGCGGAAGTGGACGATCACCACAAGCGGCACCTTCACATGTTTCCCGGTCGGCTCAACGCCCGGCAACATCCAGTCCATCCTGCTCGTGTGCGTAAACTCAAACACCATCTCATCCACGATCCGATCCACGCCGATCGTGCGCGACACCGGCGTCATCGACGTATCCGCGGGCATCTGTGGAATGAAGTCGGTCGAGTAAAACGCGCGCAGCTCATCATGTCCCGTGCCGCCAGTCATCACCGGCACGTGGTTCACATACGCATCCGGCACCATAGTCTCGATCGTGTGCTCAGTATTCCGCGTCGCAAACTCAAACCGCACGTGATCGTCCCAGCGCGCGGAGAGTATCTGCTGCGCAGTCGCAAGACCCGCGCCCGCAAGATGCGTCACGAAAAATTCGAGCGTGCGCAGGTTCGCAAGCTCTGCCGATGCGGCGTCGTAATGCTCGCCACCATTGCGCGCAAACGCATGGTCCATCGTTGGATAATCATGAATGGTAACGAGCGGGTTCGAATCCAGCGCCGCGTGAATCTGCGCCTGCGCTTCAGGCGGACAAAACTTGTCCTTCCCCGCAATGTGCAACATCAAAGGACTCGCGACGTTCTTCGCTTCATCCAAACTCTTCTCGATACTCACACCGTAATAACCAACCGCACAATCGGGTTTGAACCTTGCCGACAGCAGGTACGCGAGATTGCCGCCCATGCAAAATCCGACCGCACCAACACGACCACTGCACGCGCTGTGATGTCGCAGAAACTCAACCGCCGCCGCCGTGTCTTCAACAGCTTTGTCTTCGTCAATCGCTTTATAAAACTCGACCGCCTTGTTCCAGTCGTCGCCTCTGTCAGTGAGCTCGACGCCACGCTCGACACGCCAGAACAGATCCGGACACACGGCGACGAAGCCATGCGCGGCATACCAGTCGGCAACGCTGCGCATGTGGCTGTTGACGCCAAAGATCTCCTGGATCACGACGATGCCTGGTCCATAGCCACTCGCAGGCAAGGCAAGGTAGCCGTCAAACTCGCCGCCATCAAAAGATTTGATTGTGACCATAATCCGCGGATTAAAGCACAATTCGGCGGGTTGCGCGGATTAATCTGCGTAGTCGACGGCGCTCACCCACTCCTTGCCTGCTTTGCAAACGCGGAGGAAGTTGCACATGCGGCAATGCGGCGCGGTCTTCACGGGGAAGTCGACGGGGTTGGAAGAAAAGATGCTGCCCTGCATCGCGGCATCAATGGCCTGCTCGCAGCGCGCGGGCGCGAGTAATGCGCTGGCAAGACGAACTTCGACGTTCGGTGCGAGGAAGTGCAACGTCACGCGCATCTTGCGATCGCGAAATTCAGGCACCAGCTCGCGCACGGCAAGCGCGTAGGCTTGCATTTGCAGTTGGTAATCTTCGGCGGCTGTGTGGACAGTGTCGCGCACGGGCGGTTCTTCGAAATCAAACGCAAACTGGTCCGTCTTCGGCCGCAGCGCACGCGTTTCTTCGGGTTCGAGTGAGATGCGGTTTGTTTTGAAGTCGATGATCTCGATCTCGACGTCGCCTTCCGGCGATGGCGAGACTAAGAGTTTGTCGATGATGCCGAAGAGAATGCCGAGCGGCCGTCGCAAACGAAAACTGATCTCACTCCAAAGTCCGACGCCACCCGTGGGATACGAATGTTCACCTGCGACTTTCGGCACTGCTTCAACTCGCTCGAAAACGTCGCTCGCAAGATAGTTCTTCGCGAGCGGCAACAGGTCTTTGATCGCAGCTTCGGGATCGATCTCGATGAGACGATCGGCGAGTTGCGCCTGCCGAAGTTGCAACACTTCTTCGAAACTGTTGCGCAGGCACTCTTCGACGTCCTGGTCCACCGTGTAACGTTCGCAGAAACGATGAATGACCGAACCTTTCAAGCTCGCGGTAAGATTCGCAGGCGGCTCAGGCGCCTCGGCGTTGTTCCACACGGCAAGCTCGTCGCGCGAAGGCATTTGCAACACGCGATCGAAATAGTATTGCCGCGGGCAGCGGTGGTAGTTGACGAGTTGCGTGACGCTGAAGCGATGTATCGCGTTGCCGCCTTCGCGATCGAGCGCTTCGATCAAAGGAAACGCTTCGTGGATCGAATCGGCGGAATGAATGCTCGTCAGCAGCTCAGGTTCGCGCGGCTCGGCTTCTTCGAGCGGCTCGTCGGCGAGATTGATCGTGAGTTGCATCTGCACGTCCGGCGCCAGCTCAACGACGTCGCTCGCCGATCGCTCGCCGAGTTCCAGCGCCTGCCAGATCCACCGCATCCAGCAATCAACTGGACCATTCAACCACGCGAGTTCACCAGTCACGCCTGACAGGATCAAACGATCTTCAGCGCGCGAAGCCGCGACGTAGAGCAGTCGCATACTTTCAAACTGTTCGCGCCATGCATGCCGCTTCTCGAAGTTGCTGAACGTGCAGCCCGCGACGAGATTGCCGCGCCCGTCAGGCACTTTCAACGTCAAGCCCTGATGACGATCGAGCAGCACCCACGTATCGGTTGCGACGCGCGACAGCCGTTGCAGGTCGGGAATGATCACGACCGGAAACTCGAGTCCCTTCGCCTGGTGAATCGTCATCAAGCGCACCGCGTCCGCAGCCTGGTCGATCTGCCCTTCGCTTTCGCGACTGCCAATCGCTTCAAACTCCTCGACGTAACGTACGAAGTCGCGAATCAGATGCGTGCCCGAACTCTCGAAACGCGATGCGAGCACGAACAGTCGTTCGACATTGGCTAGTCGTTGCGCGCCGTCAAAATTCGCGGCGACAACGGTGAGGTATTCCGACTCCGCAACCGCGAAGCGCAGCAAATCCTCGATCGGATAGTGATGCCTGCGATCGACGAGCTGGCTGATCAGATTCCACGCGCGATCGAGCAGGGCGTGCTCTTCGGGACTGATGTACGCAATCTCTTCGTGACGCCGCAAAGCGACGTACAGACTACGCGTAGCTGAAAAACCGCGCGGCGGATCCGCGGTTTCAAGTTCCGCAAGCCACGGCGCGCAACGCAACGCGAACAACGCATTATCGGAGAGCCCGCACAGCGGCGAATGAAGCACCGCGGCAAGTGCGATCTCGTCAGTCTTATTATCGAGGAACCGCAGCAGTTGGATCAGATCCGTGATCTCTTCACGTTCGTAGAAACCACGGCCCAGCACGGTCTGATACGGAATGTTAGAGCGGCGAAACACCGACTCGTAGATCTGCACCTGCGTCATTGCGCGAAACAGCAGTGCGATGTCGCCATACTTGACCGGCGGCGACGCACCGGCGCGCGTCAGCGAGATGATGCGTCGGGCGACTTGTTGTGCGTCGAGCACACGCGAGTCTTGTTCGGCACGTGGATCGTCGTCGAGCGAAGGCTTCGTCGAAATGAGCATCTCGACGAGCGGACCTTCGTCGCGCAGCTCGCGTTTCGACTCGCTTTTTTCGTGCTTCACATAGCCCAACTGGTCCAGGTTCTTTATCTCGCTCGACGGCACGTCGTCGGGCACTTGAAACAGTCGTGCGAAGAGATGATTGAAAAACCCGATCAGCGGCGGCTGGCTGCGAAAGTTCAACTGGAGCGGCTTCTCTTCGCCGCCTGCCGCAAGCAGCGTCGAAGTCATCTGCCGGAACACGTCGACGTCCGCGCCTCGAAAGCCGTAGATCGACTGCTTGCGATCGCCGACGATGAACAGGTTCGCGGGCCGGCGACCTTTTGCAAGCGCAAGACGTTCGAGCAACACGCGCTGCACGGCGTTCGTGTCTTGAAACTCATCGACGAGAAAGAACCGGTAACGCTCGGACGTGCGCGCGATCACTTCCGGCCGTTCGAGCAGCGTTAGAGTTCTAAGTTCGAGATCGTCAAAGTCGAGTGCCGAGATCTTTTGTTTCTCTTCGTTGAGCCGCTGGTCCACGCGCGTGAGCACGTTGATCATCTCGAGCGCATACTGCCGCGCAAACAAGTCGAGACAAACCTGAGGCAAGCGGCCCTGCAAGTTTTTGTCCCAGAGCAACAGATCGAGCGCCTTGACTTGATCGGCGACCGGTGCTCGCGCCTGTGGTCGATGCGAGCGAAAGTTCTCGACCAGACGGCAGAAGTCGGGCAGCGTCTCGTGCGAAGGAATGGTCTTCAAAAGCCTCTGCGCTTCCGCCCATGCTGAAACGACTTCCGCCTGGTTCGTCATCGCCGCCTTAGTCGTTCTGCGCACGGAAACAAACTCCTGCATCATGCGATCGAGCTCTTCGAGTGCGCGTGCGTGATCTTCTTCGCTGGCGTGTACGCGCGCGGTGGCGAGTGCGAGCTCTTCGATTGAGAGACCTTTGCCGCGTGTCTCGCGATAGAGTTGCGTCAACGCCGCGGCGAGTCGACTACGACCGACGCCGAGCGTCAAACGGGAGATCTCGACGTGACCGTTGCTGATGAACTCGGAAAGAACTTCTTCGACGATCGATTCGAGCATCATCGCCGCGCGATGCTCGTCGAGCAGCAGAAACTGCGGATCGACACGCGCTTCGACAGGAAACTCACGCAACATGCGCGCGCAGAAACCGTGAATCGTTGTGATGACGGCGCCGTCGAGCGTGCGTTTGTAGTGCAGCCAGCGCCTGCGCTCCTCGTCGGTTGCGATGCGAAGCATGAGGTTGATCTCGCTGCGCAGGCGTTCGCGCATTTCGTTCGCGGCGCGATTCGTGAATGTGATCGCGACGATCTGATCGATGGAGAGACTGTGTTCGCGGAGGATGTGGATGTAGCGTTCGACGAGGACCGTGGTCTTGCCGGAGCCCGGGCCTGCCGTCACCGAGATGTGTTTGTTGATCTCGTAAGCGGCTGCTGCTTGCTCAGGTAGTAGGACTCGTGGTGATTCCATTAATTAGCCGCGGATTAACGCGGATTTACGCGAATCATTTTTTCTTTTGATCGATCCGATCGCGATCGTAGCGACATAGCGGATCGTAGTCGCAGAAGCGACAGGTCTTCTGACGCTCGGACGGATCGACGATGAACCGCCCTGCACGCATGCCGTCGAGAAATTCCCAGATGCGCTTGATGACCTGCGCGCGAATGTTCCGCCAGTCTTCATCGGTAAAGACCGAGTTCTTCGCGCGCAGTCGCAGGTAATCCAACTGGCTCGCGCGATACAAACCTTTGTTCCGCCGATCCTGCGCGCCGCGAATCACGTAGTAGCCGCCGCCGGCGATCGGATGGTCGGGCAGGATGAGTCGCTCGAGTGCTTCGAGATAGATCGGAAGTTGCAAACTTCTGCCCGAGACGATGTCGCTGCGGCTCGCGCCCGTCGATAGCTTGTAGTCGTAAGCGACGATCGTATCGTCACGTGCAACGTCAACGCGATCGATCTGCCCGCTGATCTTGATCTTCTCGTCGCCGACGAAAGTTTCGCGCGACAGTTCGAGAGGCTCTTCTTTCGAGTCAGGATCCTTTGCGGACGATCGCGCGCCGCCGAATGCGACCTCGAAATACGCCGGCAACACCTGTTGGCCTTCGGCTTCCGCCTGGACCTCCAGCTCGTACAAGAGCACCTGATCAAGAAGTATCTTTCGAATCTCGCGATCGATCTTCCAGATCTGTTTGTTGAGCGGCGGAACTACTCTTTCATGCTCGTCGAAAACGCTGTCGGCAATCGCGGCGAGCTCGGCTTGCAACTTCTTTCGATCGAGCTTGTGCAATGCTTCGCGGCGATGACGTTCAAAAAAGCGGCGCAGCACGTCGTGCAAAAGTTTTCCTGCATCGATCGCCTGAAGATCGAGTGCGGCCTCACCGCGCGGTTCGAGTCGCAACACACGTTGCGCATAGAAGCGATAAGGACAATTACCGTAGACGCTGAGCCCGCTCGCACTGTGAACGAAGTCTGGTCCAAATTTGTGATGCAGCAGCGCCAGCAGATCCGGATTCGTAATCTCGCCGTCGTATGGACCAAATCGCGGGCCGCAGCGCTCGCGCTCGATCTCGATGCGTCTGAGCGCCGCGTCGCTGACAAATCCGTCGTTGCGCGCGAGCGTCAGCAATCGTGTGATGCGTGGCTGCGGCAACAGACCTTCCCTGTGGCCGCGATGCCGGTGCCGTTCCTGCTGGCGCACGAGGCCGATCTTCATCTCGGTCGGGTTCGATGCGTCTGCCACCTGCTTGCCGTCGTAATCGCGGCGGATGATCTCGGTGTCGATCCTGAACGGCGCGATCGCGCGGCGCAGCTCGTCGATGTAGTAAGAAGGAACTGTTTCCGTGTCGTCGCCGAGCAGCAGCGGGCGCGTTAGATACAAACGCTCCGTCGCACGACAAGTGACCTGGTAAAAATAGTGTTCCTCTTTGAGGAGCGTGTTGGGCGAGATGTCTTCGAGCGTGAGGCCGTACTCGCGCAACCGGTCGCGTTCTTCGTGCGGGTAAATCCAATCGCGCGAGGCACTCAGCGGAAATCCGCCTTCGATCAGTCCAGCCAGGAAAATCGCGCGAAAACGCAGGCCGCGCACGTCAGTGGCTTCGAGCACGCGCAGCCCGTTTCGATTGGGCGCGCCGAAGAGTTGCGACTGCGCGCCCAACGAACGACGAACCTCCTGGATAAAGAGGGGCAGCCGCACCGAGGTCACGCCGCCGGCAGGAATCTCGATACTCTTGATCGCGGAAAGAAACGCGCGCCGCAGTGCTTCGAGGGCGTTGAAGTTGAGCATGATCTGCGGCAACTTGTCTTCGTCTCTCGTCCTTCTCGACGGCTCCGCGATCTGATCGCGAAAACCGAGACGATCCAGCAGGCGCATCAACTCCTGTCGCAAGTGCGACGGCTTTCCTTCGCGAGGCACTGCCTGCAACAGCTCCGCGAAACGTTGGACCACGAGCGCAGTCCACGCGAGCGCGGCCGGATGAATGTCACGCGAAGGACGTCGCTTTCTCTCCACACCCTTCTCGTCCAGTTTTACCGTCTCGGCGTTTTCGACGTTGTCGGCTATGTCTGTGTCGCGGTCCTGCGCGCCGGGATCGATGTTGAGGATCTCTTTCGTTGCGATCGCGCCGGGCAGATCGGTGTAGAGCTTGTGCGCACGAGCGAGCCAGGCGTTTACGTTCAAATCGCTGCCGACGTAAGCGAACGCATTTTCGAGTGCGTCAGCATCCCAGAACCCGATGCGATAACGGGTCTTCAAACGCGCCAACGCTTCGGGTGTGAGCGATGGGACATCGTCGCGCAACAGGTCGACATGACGTTCGTTGAAACGTTTGTCGAGGGCGCGTACTTCTGCGTCGCTGAGGCGGAAGTATTCCGACTTCACGAGGTCTGCAACTTCGGCGATCCGCGTCGTCTGTGTGTCGTCGGTAGTGAGGCCTTCGAGAAGGGAAAGAAGTTTCAGCGCGGCGCGACTCGCGGGAACATCGCCGGCTTCGACGCGCAACTCTAGATTGCACGGAACTTCTTCCTCCAGCAGCACACGCGAGATCGTCGACGCATAAACAGAACGCTCGCGAACGACGAGCGCGATCTCGTCGAGCGTGTAGTTCTCGGTGAGGACCAGTCGCTTCACTTCGCGCGCGATCGTGCGGATCTCCGTGTCGCGATCGCCACACTCGAGATAACGCACATCGCGCGTCAGAAACTCCGGCTCAGCGGAGATCCCGTCAGACTTCAGCGGATTGAAAAGGTTCTCGCGCAGCGACGACAAGACGCCCTCAGTCGCCGTGTAATCTCGCGACGGAACGACGTCAAACTTCGCCATGGCCTGCAGTTGACCAATCGTCTCCTGAAACGGAACGAAGATCTCCGGATTGCTGTCGTCGCTGTTCAGGTTGACGATCGTTTCCGGCAGGCGAGGGATCAACTGTCGCAAGATCTCGCCCTGCACAGGCGTGAAATCGAAGAACCCGTCGATGATCAAGAGGTTGACCTTTGACAACCACGGCACACGCACGCTCTTGCCGTCGATCATTCCGCGCAACACCCACGCGGCGCGAAGTTGATCCGCGTCCTCTTCGGTGAAGTGATTTTGATTGAGCAACTCGTCGTACGTCGAATAGATCAACGAGATCTCACGATCGAAATCCAACTGCGTGACGCCGCGCGCTGTCGAACCCGACTTCTCGAGATCGCGCGCGCGTGCAGTCAGGATCTCGATCAACTCGGCGGGAGTTTTGGCGGCGCGTTGAATCTCGCCGAGTAGAGTAGTGACGCTGTTGACGCATCCGTCGCGCGTGGCGAGTGGTGCCAGTGCCTTCAGCTGGTTCGAGGCGAGTAAGCGCAACAACACCTGCGAGACCAGGCTGCGCTTCAGCGGCAACTCGTCACGATCGATCGGGATGCGCGGCGGCAGGCCGTAACCATTTTCATCGACCGCTTCATACAACAAGCGCCGCACGAAGCCGCGAAAAAGATGGACCGGCAGCTCACCCCAAACGCCGCGATTGCGGCTACCGTCGAGAATGCTTTGTGTGACGACTTCGAGCAGAGGATGCGAGGCGGCGAGATAGATGAAACTCTCGCTTTGACCGGCGGCAACGAGTTTTGCGCAGCGCTCGATGAGTAGCGCACGGTTATCGTTGAGCAGCGGACCTAACCAGATTTCGTTCACTTACTTATTTGCCGCGGATTTACGCGGATAACGCGAATAAGCATATCCGATTCGTGTAAATTCGCGTGAATCCGCGGCTTACTTCTTCCCGTTTCTTGCAGTTCGCGCTTTGAGTAGCGGCGGCAGATCATCGTCGGCAAAGAGTCCGCCCTCGTCAAAGCTCATCGGTCGAGTCGCCTTGTCGATCGGTTCGAGTATCGCGATCTCGTCGCCGGGAATCGCACCGCGTTCTTTGAACCGCCGAGCGGTGACGAGCACGCGCGTTTCGAGCGAGCGCACTCCTTTGTTATATGAGTCGAGCGCGCGATCGAGATTCCGGCCGATGTCGTCGAAGTGTTTTGTAAACGTGCGCAGGCGATCGTAAAGGCTGCGCGCGAGGTTACTCACTTCCTGCGCGTTCTCGGCCATCTGCTCCTGCCGCCAGCCGTAAGAGATCGCTTTCAACAACGCGATCAGCGTCGTCGGCGTGGCGATGATCACGCCCTGGCTCACGCCGTCCTCGATCAGCTTCGGATCGTTTTCGAGCGCGGCGCTGTAGAAAGTTTCACCCGGCAGGAATAGTAAAACAAACTCCGGCGTCGGTTTTACTGTTTCCCAGTACGACTTGCGGCTGAGCGTCGTGATGTGTGTTCTAACAACTCGCGCGTGGTCCTTCAACTTGTTCAGACGCACGTCTTCATCACTCGTCGAGATCGACTCGTAAAACGCGTCGAACGGAACTTTCGAATCCACGACGATCGTGCGATTGCCCGGCAGACGCACGATCATGTCGGGCCGGATGCGGCTCTCTTCAGTCGCAAACGTTTCCTGCTCGACGAAATCGCAATACTGAAGCATGCCGGCCATCTCGACAACGCGTCGCAACTGAATCTCTCCCCAGCGCCCGCGGACGTGCGGCACGCGCAACGCTTTCACGAGATTTCCCGTCTCTGACTGGAGCTGTAAGTGTGACTGTGCTAAGGCTTTAACCTGTTCGCGAAGCTCGGAATACGCGCCGACGCGGTTCTTTTCGAGTTCCCCGATCTTGCCGTCGACTTTTTCAAGTGATTCTTTGAGCGGCTTGATGAGGTCGCCGATGGCGTTCTGGCGCCGTTCGAGTTCGCTCTTTGCAGTTTGTTGAAACGATTCGAGGTTCTGTCGCGCGAGATCTAGAAACGAGCGATTGTTGTTTCTGAGAGCGTCGGCTGAGATTGCTTTGAACGCGTCGGTCAGCTTTTGCTCTGCGGTCGTGAGGAGCGTGAGTTTCTCGTGGCTCGCCTTGCGTTCTTCTTCGAGTCGGGTTTGGAGCGCGGAGAACTCGGCGAGCGTGCGCGCGTTCTCTGCACGCAGCCACTCACACTGGTCCGATTCACGATCGAGTGCGTCGCGCAGCTCGCGAAGTTGATCTTCCTTGCGCGCGAGACGCTCAGTCAGCGTGGCGCGTTCGGTTTCACCTTCGGCGCGGCCACGATCGAATTCGTATTTGAGTTTGGTCCGTGTTACGAGCCACAGGGAGACAGTGCCGACGATGAGGCCTGCGGCCAGCATCGACACAGGGAGAACAAGTTCCATGCGGGGGATTCTATCACTCGATGCGTGTGCAATGGGAAGAAAAACGTATAGGTCGAATAGGACCGATAGGACATATAGGACCCATAGGACCTATACAATATACGTCCTATTCGTCCTATAGGTCCTATCAGCGTCCGAAGCTCGCGACCATGCGCTCGTAAACCTTCCGCGTCACGCGCACGTCGTTGAGGTTGTACTCGCGGATCAAATCCAGTTTCCCCGCCTGGTAAAGATCAAACACCTTGCTGCCCTCAACCTCCGACGTCTTGCTCGACTCGATCCCCAACGCCCACGCGACGTCATCCAAACTCACGTGACGCTTCGCGCCAAGCCACCAGCGATGCATCGTGTCAAACACACCTCGCACGTTGTACTCGCCGAGATTCACGAACGGCCGCACCTTGATCGAGTGCACTAAACAACGCTGAAAGATGAACGGCAGATCGAAGCCGATGATGTTGTGACCCACAAGCTCGTCGCAATCAGGATCGAAGTCCTTCATAAGGTTGACGAACTTTTGCAGCGCGGTCTTCTCGTCCTCTTCCCAGCCGTCTTTGTCGATCCCGAACACGTGCTCGCTCACTTCCGGACCAAGACCGGGAAACTCCAGCCCCGGAATTGGACCGACGTGCAGCGCGATCGACAACACGCGGCCCGACGTGGCGTTGAGTGCGCCGAGTGCGTAGCAACGCTCTTCCTCGGCAGCGATGTCTTCAAGATAGCGTTGTTGCTGCTCAACGCGCATGTTGCCGAGTCGCATCAGCCGATCGAGTTGCGGGCCGACGCGGTCGCGGAAGTCGGGAAGCGTGAGTGTTTCGATGTCGAAAGTGTAGGCGCACGGGAGTCGCGGATCGGCATTTTGATACTCGCGATACTGCTCGAGAGTGATCGGTCGATATTCAGTGACGACGAATTGCGATCGATCCTGGAAGGTTTCGAGTTTGCCGGTGATTCCCCAGAGACCGGGCGTGAGCTGTTTTTGACTTTCGAGCGTTTCGCCCCAGATCTTGAGCGAGATTGTGCCGCTGGCGTTGCGCGCGGATGCGTCGCAGAAGAGCCGGCCCTGTTGCGTCCGGCGCTCGCGGACGGAGGTAACGAGGACCATCAGCCAGAGGTCTTCGCCGTGGGGAATTTCGGGGATGGGGATGTTGCCGCGCACTAAAACTTTCGTCCCATTAACATCCACGCGATCATTTTGTAATCGCCCATGAATGACCAGAGCGGGTATTTAAACGTCGCCGGCTTGTTTTTTTCGATCAGAAAATGCGCGAGCCACGCGCAGCC